>DURD01000016.1 GCA_012837435.1 Erysipelotrichaceae bacterium | reverse complement strand
TATATAAAGTTACCATATTAGATCAGACTAATCTTGTAATTAAACTATCGCTTAATCCTATCGACAATTTAAACCTATTACTTTATTCTTCTGATATAAATCTAAAAATAGGTAGTTCTTATAAAGACTTAAATTACACTATTTTTTTATAATCGAGAGTTCGACTCCCTACCGTGTAAGAAAAATATCGAGAGTTCGACTCCCTACCACAAAAGAAAAGTAAATTATATCTATAAACGAAAAAAGTCTGTCTAGAAAGTATTTCTCTTCCTTGGACAGACTTTTATCTAAAATAAAATGGCTTTATTAAGCCATTAGTTTAATTTATTCACTTACTAATCAAAGATAAGTTTGGTGCCCGGGACCGGAATCGAACCGGTACGATATCGCTATCGCAGGATTTTAAGTCCTGTGCGTCTACCTATTCCGCCACCTGGGCACAAAGTGGTCACTCTCTGGAGATTCGAACTCCAGACCCCTTGATTAAAAGTCAAGTGCTCTACCGACTGAGCTAGAGAGTGAAATAGATGGCTGGGGTGACTGGGATCGAACCAGTGAGATGACAGAGTCAAAGTCTGTTGCCTTACCGCTTGGCTACACCCCAACAACTATTCTGGTGGGAAGGGGCAGATTCGAACTGCCGAAACCATCAGGTAGCAGATTTACAGTCTGCCGCGTTTAGCCTCTTCGCTACCCTCCCTTTTAATGTGTGGGTTTACGCTTGTTGGTGGATGCTGACGGGCTCGAACCGCCGACCCCCACCTTGTAAGGGTGATGCTCTCCCAGCTGAGCTAAGCATCCGATTTGCAATGCGCTAGAATAATATATCATTTATATATTAAAGTAGTCAACCTAAAATTCGCCGATTCAAAGGCAAAATATAGCGATAAAGTGAATTATACTTTTTTTGAAAAAATAATACGTATTGACTGGATAAAAAACGATAATAATGTACTATCTCCGCTGGCGGCGAAAACCTATCTTTAATCAGAACTAAAAACCTTTTTTGCCTAAGAGATGAAACATATTCTTTTTGTAGACTTCCACACCAGGTTGATTAAAGGGATTGACATCTAGCAGGTAAGCGCTCATCGCACATGCTCTCATGAAGAAATAAAATAAATAACCTAGATTATAGGCGTCTAATTTATCCAGATAAATGACGTTACAAGGAACGCCTCCATCCTCGTGAGCTTTCAAAGTGCCTTCAAAAGCTTTTTGGTTGACGTAAGCGAGATTTTTACCGGCTATATAGTTTAAGCCATCTAAATTTCCTTCATCAAAAGGGATAATGACATCTTGATGTGGAGAAAGAATTTTAATAATGGTTTCAAATAATAACGGCGTACCTTCTTGTATAAATTGTCCCAAGGAGTGTAAATCCGTCGAAAAAGTGGCACTTCCTGGATACAAACCTTTTTGTTCCTTGCCTTCCGATTCGCCAAATAATTGTTTAAGCCATTCGCTAATCTGACTCATCTGTGGTTCATAAGTGACATACATTTCCACAGGTTTATCATGACGATACATATAATCTCTCATCACCGCATATTGATAACACTTATTTTCTTTTAGAGGTGTTTTTTGAATGACGTCACGGGCTTCTTTGGCCCCTAATAACATGGCATCGACATCAATCCCAGCGCAAGCTAGAGGAAATAAACCAACCGCGGTTAAAACGCTATAGCGCCCTCCGATATCGCTTGGTAGAACATAAGTAGAATAACCTTCAATATCAGAAAGTTTTCTTAGAGCACCTTTATTTTTATCAGTTGTTGCGTAGATAGCTTTTTTCACTTCTTCTTTAGTGTTTTTTGATTCCAGCAACTGTTTTAATAATCTAAAAGATATACTTGTTTCAGTGGTGGTGCCACTTTTAGAAATTACGTTGACCGCAAATTTTTTATCCCTGAGATAATCCAAAGCTTGGGCGATATAGTTTGGGGAAAAAGTTTGACCCATAAAAATGATTTCTAGTTTGTCTGGGCTTTTTAAACCTTTTAACGCTTCAATAGCGCTCCTCGCTCCCAAATAAGAACCTCCGATACCGCAGACCACTAAAACTTCAAAGTTGTCTCTGACGTATTGAGCGTCTTTTTTTATTCTACGGAGTTCGTCTTTATCGTAATTGATTGGCCAGTCGACCCACCCTAAAAAATCACTCCCAAGACCAGTTTTGTTTTTAATCATTTTATCGATAGAAATCACTTGGTCTTGATAACTACTAATAATTTCTTCATTGATTAATTTGTTTAACTTTAAATCTAACATCATCCACTCTTCTTTTCTATTTTTTGATAGGCTTCTTCAATCCAGTCATCGAGTTTCTCCTCTAAGGGCAAGAATTCATTTTCTTTCATAACCGGGGCTTTTCTGCGATTGACGTGGGAAGAAAAGGCTTCTTCTTTTGGAACTTGTTTGTAGGAAACTCTTAAAAATCCGTTGTCTTCATCAATCGAAAGAATTTTAACTCTCATTTCATCGCCGATAGATCCATATTTTTCTATATCTCGAATAAAAGAATCCGAAATCTCACTGATGTGTAACAAGCCAGTAACATCGTCTTCAAATGACATGAGCAAGGCGTAAGGCTTTACATCATAAACTTTTCCCAAAATTAGTTGACCGACTTGATACTCCATAAGAAACTATCCAACAAAATGATAACATCTAGGTAAAATAAAAGGTAGCATAAACTACCTTATTTATTAGCTAGAACCTTTTCTTTTCTTTCTAATTTTTCTGTTAGTGAGATGAGCTCAATTAACATTTTAACCACCTTATCCATCTCGCTATTCGCGGTGTAATCAGCTTCCACTAAAAAGTCGCAACGATCGTCTTGATAGATTTGTTTAACGATATTTTTGTCATCTTTCGGATGAACAGCGATACTGTGCCCACCATTTTTCTTCACTAAAGTCATAGAGGGAATATCGGTCATCCCATCACCGACATATATGATATTGCGATAGGGGACCCTAAGACCGAAAGTTTTCACATTGACACCCACGTCATCAGTGGCGATAATCGCCCCCTTAGCGACGCGAAAAAAGAATTGGGTTTTTTGGGTGAAATTTATAGCCATCTTGGGCCAACAGGCCTCACCGTTTTCATCGTATAGGTATTCACAACCATAGACTTGCTTGAACTCATCATAGATTGAGCAACCTTCGACAATTTCTTTAGTCCCAGAAGAAACTAAATAATGTTCTACTACCACCCCTTTTTCCATAGCGAAATCGTTGATGCGTTTAAACCAAGTAGAAACACCAGGAAAAAATTTAATTTTCTTTCCGCATTCTCTTAGATATTTTTTTGTCAATTTAATTCCTTTTTCTTTGGAAAATTTTACCATGCAATACATGTAGGCCAATATTTTATCTACTTGGTATTTATTAGAAAAAATTACCGTTTCATTCCAAAACTCCTCGGGAGTCATTCCGAGATTGGGAATAAAGGAATAATTTTGCATGTCGGTAGTGGATAAGGTTTTATCAAAATCGTATAAAATAGCAATAATTGGTCGATTCATAGAGATGACCTCCAATTGAAATAATAGCATAAAGCAGTTATTTTTCACTATAAACAGATTATAAAAGATGATAAAATCTAATCCATGGAACTATTTTTCATCGTTTTAAGAAATGTCGTTATCGCATTATTAGTGCTTTATTTACTAATCGTTATTTTTGACGTGATCTTCGTATGCTCTTTCCGTTCCATGCTTTCCCGTCACGATCACGATCTTTTTATGAATCTCGCAAACAAAAAAGACAATATTGAAAAGTTGATTCCTCTTCTCAATAGTAAAAATGTCAAAACCGACAAGAAAAAAGTTGAAGCTTTAGTCAATTTTGACTTAAAAAGAGTGGAACATCAAGATGGTGAAGATGCCAAGCTAGCGAGAGAAGAGCTCGCCTCACTGAGCGACTATTTTTTAGCGCTTTGCCGCGATAATAAAGAAATTAAAAGTCTCGATGAATTTATCTTAATCGAAAATAATCTCAATGAACTCACAACTTTATACGTCAATCACGTCGTCATGTATAACGCTGATATTTTGGGATATAATTTTTGGATTTCTTTTTTCCCCACTCGCTATATTTATCGTATTTTAAAAATTAAAAGCAAGAATATCATCTCGTAATTTTAAAAAATAGAATCTCATTAGTTATACTACAAATAGGAATCATTTTTAAAAGACTCATTACGACATCATCGCACTTATTTTAACTTTGGATAATGATGTGACTGTTGCCACATCATCTATCAGTCTATAAAATGAGCACATCGTTTTGTTTGTTCATAATGAAGTAGGGTAATCAATTCGCAAGAGAAAATCAGAATTTTTATATATTAATTTGTTTAAAAAAATGATAAAATTACAAAAGTTAAATTGAAGGGAAAAATATATATGAGTAAAAAAGCTATAAAATTTAGCGATTATCCATTTGTGGTTCCAAATCAAAAAAAGATTGTAGCCAAAATGGAAAAATTAGTTTTTGATTTAAAAAATTGCCAAACGGCTAAGGAAGCGGAAGCCGTCATCAAGCGCATCAACAAGTATAGAGAAGTGCTTTACACTCAAATTAGTGTAATCTATGTAAAATATACGTGTGATACCCGCCATGAAGAGTATAAAAAAGCCCAAGACCTCGTCGATGAATTGAGTCCTCTACTAGGTAAATACAACAATGAAATGATTAAGATTTTAACTTCGGCTCCTTATCGACCAGAATTAGAAAAGAAATTCGGTTCTTATCTTTTTAAGATGTATGATGCTGGTTTAAAAACGTTCGATGAAAAAATCATGCCGGAAATCCTTAAAGAAAGCAAACTCGTCAGTGAGTACGATATGATTCGAGGGGATGCCCAAATCGATTTTAATGGTGAAGTTCTCAATCTTTCTCAACTGAGTAAATTTTCGCAAGATAAGGACCGTAAAGTGCGCAAAGCTGCCTCGCAAGCTATTGATAATTGGTTAAAAGAAAACGAACCGCGTCTCGCTCAAATTTATGATGAGTTAGTCCATCTGCGTACCAACATGGCCCGCAAATTGGGTTTTAATAGTTTCACAGAACTCGGTTATTTAAGACTCGGTAGAACGGATTATAATCCTGAAATGGTCGCTAATTACCGCAGGCAGGTGTATGAGGAAGTCGTTCCTTTATGCCAAAAGTTGTACCGCGCTCAAATGAGAAATTTAGGAATCAGAAAACCGCAATACTATGACTATAACTTAATGTTTGCCAGCGGCAATCCTCTACCCGCGGGCAACAGCGAATATCTAGTTAAACAAGCCCATAATATGTATTCTAATCTCGGAGAAGAAAGCAAAGAATTTTTTGAATTTATGATGGAAAATGAATTGATGGATTTAGAAACAAGAAGCGGCAAAGCTCCAGGGGGTTATTGCACTTATTTTCCACTTTATGAATCGCCATTTATTTTCTCTAATTTTAATGGTACCCAAGGCGATGTTAATGTTTTATGCCACGAAGGCGGACATGCTTTTCAAGCATATTTGAGCAAAAACATCAAAATACCGGAGTATAGAAGCCCAACGTTAGAAAGTTGTGAAATTCACTCCATGAGCATGGAATATTTTGCTTGGCCGTATCTTGAAGGTTTCTTCGGAGAAGATGCAGATAAATATAGATATTCTCACCTCGCGGATTCTATTCAATTTTTGCCCTACGGCATTACGATCGATGAGTTTCAACATTGGGTGTATGCTAATCCAGAGGCAACGCACGAGCAAAGATGTGCTGCGTTCCGTGAAATTGAATCCCGTTATTCTCCTCATAAGAAATACGATGACTGTCCAACTTTAGCAAAAGGAGCTTTGTGGTTAAGGCAAGGCCACGTTTTCTCTTCGCCTTTCTACTATATTGATTACACGTTAGCCCAAGTAGTGGCTTTCCAATTCGCCGTAGAAAATATGAAAGATCACTCCAAAGCTTGGAAAAAATATATTAAACTATGCAAATGCGGGGGTCGGTATCCTTTCTTAGAATTATTGAAGAAGAACAAACTAAGAAACCCTTTCGAAGATGGTAACATTCGCAAGGTAATTAGACCTCTTACAAAAGTTCTTAAAACATTTGATATCTCAAAAATGTAAAAAAATTAAACTAGGTTCAATTCAAAACACCTAGTTTTTTTGTTTAGCTTGATTGTATAAAAAAAGACTTTATAAGTCTTTAAATTCAATTTTGGTGCGCGAGATGAGAATTGAACTCACACAGGGATTCCTATACGCCCCTCAAACGTACGCGTCTACCAGTTCCGCCACTCGCGCTTCAAACTGCTTGATTATTTTAGAATAGGATAACCATAAAAGACAAGCATTAAATTAAGTATGACTGCAGAAGTATAATTCCAATATTTTTGTAAAAATGTAATTAAATTTTCCTTCGATAGGAAATATCGTGATGGAGGGCAGCAGGAGAAGCTCTTTTATTTTCTTCTCTTATATAGAATATACTTTCGGGTAAAGTAGTTCCAAACGAGACCGATTAAGGTTTTAAGAAAGAAGGCTAGCACAAAGAGCCAGAAAACATAATCTCCCCAAAAAGTAAATGTCAAGATATAGTCGATGCCAATCTCGTTGATGTTCACCTGTAGGCTGGCGTCAAAAGTGAGGCGACATAACTCATATGTCCCATAACTTAGACCATAGGCAATTGCTGAAAATATGACAAAAAGAACGATAAATTTGGTGGATCTAGTGACGCTTTCTTTTTGCTTTCCTTTGAAAACCCAGTAGGTAGATAAGAGGTAATTTAGAATTACTCCGACTATGAAACCTGCGAGTAAGGATAAAGCAGACTGAAGCGTGGTGGGAAGATTTTTTAGAATCATCAAAAACAAAGAAGTCGTTAAAAAGTCCGCGGCCGCGCACAGTAAACCAGTGATTAAAAATCTTACTAATTCATTCGTTAGCGAAATATTTTTTTGTTGTTTCATACTTTTATAAACCTAATAATTTTGAGAACACACCAATCCACAGCAAGAAGTAGGCTAGCAGGGTAATAATATCGACGATGGTGGTGGTGACTGGCCCACACATAACCGCGGGATCAATTTTAATTTTTTTAGCGACGAAGGGTAAGGCACAAGCAATTAATCGAGAGACAACCATGGTAATAAATAATGTCGTTGATACTAAAAAAGCAACAATCACTTTAACCATGACGCTAGATATATTTGGATTAGAATTGCGAATGGTCACTAGAGCGTCGCTGACATCGACTATCCCCACGCTCATTTCAAATAAAAGCCAGAGGAAAGAAAAGACAAAAACCATCAAGCCGATTACTACCGCTACTCTTAATTCTTTCCAAACAACGCGCTTAAAATCGCCTTTTCCAAATTCTTGTAAGGAAATAGAGCGAACAATCATCGTGGTCGTTTGTCCACCGGCATTCCCGCCCGCATCCATAATGACGGGAGTAAAAACAGAAAGGAGGGCAAGTCTAGCGATTACCGGCTGAAAGCCAGAGAGAATCCAAGTTGAGAAAACTTGTAAAACTATCAAAGCGAGAATCCAAGGGGCACATTTTAGAACAATTTTAAGGACAGGAGTCTTTAAATAAGGCTCATCCATGTCAGAGATTTGATGCAAACGCGCAATATCTTCACTAGCTTCTTCCACGATGATATCAACGACGTCGTCGATGGTGATAATGCCGATGATTTTGTTCTCGTTATTGACGACCGCTAGAGCGGTTAAACCGTAACGTTTAAACATGTTAGCCACTTCTTCTTGATCGTCGTTAGCTTTGCAGGTGACAAAGTCCAGGTCCATGATGTCTTTCAATAATTCGTTGTCGTTAGAAAATATTAAATCATCTAGGTTGATAGTTCCTTTGAGTGTTCTTTCATTATCTCTCACGAAAACTGTATAGATGGTTTCAGCATCCTTGCCTCTTTGTCTGATAAGTTTTAAGGCTTCTTCAACGGTAAGATCTTCTTTTAAATCGAGATACTCAGTGGTCATTACCGATCCGGCGGTATTCTCTTTATAATTTAAAAGACTATTAACGTCTTTTCTTAAACTGGCAGGACAAGCTTTCAATACCTTATTGACCACATTAGCCGGCATTTCTTCTAAGGTGTCAACGATGTCATCAGCAAAAGAATTTCTCAACAAATCAAGCAATTGTTTGTCAGTAAAAGCGTTGATAATCATCTCTTGTTGATTGCTATTTAATTCCGTAAAAAAACTACCGGTATATTCGCTTGAGACATTTCTAAAGATGTAAAGAAAAACCGCCGCATCATCGACTTCATCTAGGGTTTCAGCAATATCAATATTTGGAATTGTTTCAAATATTTCTTTAATTTCTGAGGCTTTTCGATTTTTAACTGCGCTGATAATACGTTCGTAAAGTACTTCTTTTTCTACTTCCATAAAATTGTCTCCCCCTTAATCTTGCACACTAATTTAGTTATTGCAATTAAAAGATGAATTTATGTTTCATTTTTAATGAATTACTCTATGGTTTTTGTTACAATACCTAAAGCAAGAAAGAAGGAAGTATTAAATGAAGAAAATATTGCTGGAAACTAGTGCTCATCACATACACGTTACCGAAGAGCATTTTCATATTTTATTTGGTCCAGAGGCAAAACTAGAAGTCAGAGCACCGCTATCTCAACCTGGGCAATTCGTGAGTTATTCTCGCCTAGACATTGTCGGTCCAAAAAGAACGGTGGCTAACGTTTCTATTTTAGGACCGTTTAGAAAAGCCACTCAAGTGGAAGTCAGTGCGACAGAAACTAGAGCTTTAGGGATACCCGCTATGATTAGAGAATCGGGTAATATTGCGGGCACTCCTGGGGTAAAACTGGTGGGACCGGCTGGCGAAATCGATATAGCTGAAGGGTGTATCGTGGCTAAAAGACATGTCCACATGACTCCAAAAGAAGCGGAAGAATTCAATGTAAAAAACGGCGATATCGTTAAATTGAAAGTCGAAACCGAAGAAAGAAGTTTGGTTTTTGGTGATGTTGTGGTTCGTGTAAGAGATGATTTTGCTCTCGCTGCCCATATCGACACTGACGAAGCTAACGCTGCGGGTTGTGTCGGGACAGTTTACGCGACGCTAATTAAATAATTATGGCGGTTATTACTTTTAAACCATTTAATGTCTGCTCGAGAGAGATGACTGTCGAATACGAAAATGGAGTCGTAACTCATGCGACGGTTGTGGGAGGGTGTTCTGGAAATCTCCAAGGTTTATGTCGCCTCATCGAAGGGATGAAAATTAAAGAGGTCATCTCAAAATTAGAAAATATTAAATGTCGTGGTTCGAGAAATGGCCAAACTTCCTGTCCAGACCAATTGGCCAAAGGCTTGAAAAATGCCAATATTTAATTGTTTTATTTGCTAAATAGTCTATAATGTTTTTGCTTATCAAGAATTGCGTAGCAGGGAATGGAATAACGTAATAGCAACTCTCGAGAGAGTAAGTGCTCTTCCCTAGCAAGGTTCCCACAACCTTGAGCGATAAGTTGAAGGAAAAATTGATAACCCTTCCTAATGTGGGAGGGTTTTGTTTATATCGAGGTAGTGAAAATGTCAAAAGAAAAGATTTTATTTACATCAGAGTCGGTAAGCGAAGGTCACCCTGATAAAGTTTGCGATCAGATTGCCGATGCGATTTTAGATGCTTGTTTACAAGAAGATTCAAACGCTCGGGTAGCTTGTGAAGTGTTCGCGAGCCAGAATTTTGTTTTAATTGGGGGAGAAATTACCTGCAAAGTTCAACCCAATTACGAGCAAATAGTCAAAGATGTTTTAAAAGATATTGGTTATGATCGAGAAGAACTCGGGACAGACTACCACACTGTGGAAGTGCAAGTGAAGGTTAAAGAGCAATCTCGAGATATCTCTCGCGGTGTCAATAAAGAGAAACCTGAAGACATCGGAGCAGGAGACCAGGGAATGATGTTTGGTTATGCGACGGATGAGACTTCTGGTTATATGCCTTTAGCGATCTCGATTGCTCATAAATTAGTAAGAGAGGCTTCAAATCAAAGAAAAGAGGGAACCTTTAAGCACGCTCGTCCTGATATGAAATCACAAGTAACTATTGATTATACTGACCCTGACAACATTAGAATTGATACGATTTTAATGTCTATTCAACACGATGAGGGCATCGATTTCCAAGCTTTTAAAAACTACGTTGTTAAAAACATTATGAAAAAGGTGGCTCTTTCTTTTGGTCTCAATACGGATTTTAAAGTTTATTTTAATCCTACTGGTTGGTTTGCGATTGGCGGTCCCACTGGAGATACCGGTTTAACTGGTCGAAAGATTATCGTCGATACTTATGGGGGCACTTGTGAACATGGGGGTGGAGCTTTCTCTGGCAAGGACCCCACGAAGGTTGATCGCTCGGGAGCCTACATGGCGCGCTACATTGCCAAAAACTTAGTGGCGGCGGGAGTGGCTAAGCGCTTAAGAGTGCAATTGAGTTATGCTATCGGAATCAACGAACCTCTTTCTATCAATATTCGAACTTATAAGACTGCTAATTATTCTGACGACCAGATTTTAAAGGTAGTCAAAAAGGTATTTGACTGCCGTCCTGGCATGATTATTAAACAATTTTCACTCGATAAACCATCGTTTAAATATCGTCTATTGACTAATTATGGTCATTTTGGTCGACCAGACCTCGATTTACCCTGGGAACACCTTGACAAGGTCGACGAAATTAAACATTTTTTTGAAACTAATCTGTAATAGTTTTAGGGAAATTAGTATATAATAAAGTTGATAAAACTTCTGTTTCATAATTTGGAAGGAGGTTACGTATAATGAAATACCAAATTATCGGCAAAAATATCCAAGTAACGGACGCCATTTCTTCTACAATCAAGAAAAAATTGTCTAAAATGGATAAGTTTTTTCTTATTAATGACGAAGTTGAATGTCGTGCCGTTGTCAGTGCTCACGGGCAATCTCAAAAAGTGGAAATCACGATTTTCCTACCAACAGTTCCTTTAAGAGTCGAAGTCGAAAATGAAGATTTGTATACCGCTATCGACTTCGCGGTCGATAAACTTGTTGGCCAAATGCGTAAACTTAAAACAAGAATGTATCGCAGCAATGGTCGCGAATCCTTTGCTAAAGCTGTTCAATTTTTGGAAGAACAGAATGAGGAAGAAAGCCAGGAAGAAGACGTTGTTGTCAGAGCTAAATCATATTATTTGCAACCGATGAAAATCGATGAAGCAATTCTTAGAATGGAAGCGCTAGGTCATGATTTTTTTCTCTATTTAGACAAAGACGATGATCGCGTTAGCGTGGTGTATATTCGCCGTGAAGGCGGCTATGGAGTTATCCAAGCCGAAAATCCCATGGCTTAATTTTGGCAGTTAATAAAAAGCGAAAATGACCCGTTTTTTGTAGTTTAATAGAAAAAATAATTTAATAAAAACAAAATTGATGATATTTTTCTATACGCGTGTATAATGAAAAGGCATGACGAAACTACTAGCGGTTGATTTAGATGGAACACTCTTCCATCCCAGGCGTATAAGAAGGTGCATTAGTAAAAAAAATGTCCAATTTTTGCATCGTTGGATCGATGAAGGCAATAAAGTTTTGCTCGTCACTTCTCGCTCTAGGCAGTTCACAGAACGTTTGAAAGATGAAATTAAACGCCCGTTTGATTGTATTAGTTGTTGTTCTAGCCAAATTGTAGCGGATGATAAATTGATTCACGAAAAAACGATGCCCAACAAAAAGCTGGAAAAAATACTAGAAAAAATCGATAAAAATTATGAACCTCTCGGATTTTTAATGACTACTGAAAAATATTCCTGCGTTATTAAAGTCAATCGTAAAGTTCGGGGAGTCTTTCTTTTCTTCTATCGCTTGTGGTGGTGGATGCAATTTGCTTATCGCGAACCTTATGTCGTCGATAATGATTTATTTCAAGAGGAACTAAAAACTGCTAAAATCTACAAAGTGATAAATTTTATTGGTTTAAATAAAAATAAGTCTAAAATAAGTAAAGAATTAAACAAAGAGTTCCGTGAAGAATTTCCCGAGATTGAATCTTCATGGACCGCTCAAGTGAATGAGCTAACCCCCAAAGGTTGTAATAAAGGCAATGGTGTCGAAAAATATTGTGAAATTATGAATATTAATCCTGAGAATGTGTATGTCGTTGGGGATTCTGGAAATGATATTTCTATGTTCAACAAATTTTATGAACGTAGTTACTGCATGAAGCATGGCCATCCGAGTGCGAGGAAATATGCTAAGCACATTATTTCTAGAGTTTACAAATTAGAAAAACTTATTTTAAGAGGAGATTTAACTATTAATAAATCAAGTGAAAATTAATTAAACATAGCAAAAACAGTTCTCTTCGTGGAACTTTCTCTCAAATCCTAAATTGATTTGGGTATTACTTAACAAAAGATAAGTCAAAATCGATGTGTTCGGTTTCTAACTTATAGATGGTTCTCACAAGTTTCCTGGCAACATGTGAAAGGGCGACTCGGTGACACTTACCTTCATCCTTCTTCTTCCTGTAATAGGTATATAAAGCGGGATTATACATCAAAATAGATTCTGCACAGTTCATGAGGACTCTGCGTAGAACTACTGAACCCTTCTTATTCATTCTTCCTTTAAATTCCTGAGTTCCTGATTGATAAATTCTCGGATCAAGACCAGCAAAGGCAAGAAGCTTATCGGGGTTATCAAAACGAGAAATGTCCTCAACCTCTGCGATTATCGTTGCAGCGGATATCGTCCCAATCCCTAGAATAGAGGGAATACGGGAATTGATCTTTGACAAATGCATAGTTATCTCGTTTTCTAAAGAGGAAATCTCATCTTGGAGAGTGTCATAAACTCTCAGCAAAGATTTGATTTCAAACAAATCGGTTTCATAAGAAAAACCAACTGTGTTCTTAGCGAGTTCCCTTAATTTGGTGAACTTAGCGACAGAAAAATGTCCTCGTGACTCTTTACGGATATTCTCATAAGACTGGATATTGATGTTAGCAATCTTGCTTGCTATCCCATAATTATGAAGAATATACATCGCAGTTTTGCTCTTGATATTACCTTTGATGAATTCTTTAAATTCAGGAAAGGTTCTATCTAAGAAATTGGTTAATCTTAACAAATATTTCGTTCTTTCGTTAATAAGATCAAAATGTCTCTTGCATAAAGAACGCAACGCGAGAATATGATAAGATATCTTTGGATAGGGTTTGAACTCTATAGATGATAGATAACTAGCTATCAATCTCGCATCGGTCTTATCGGTCTTTACGCCTCTGAGTGTTTGTGAATTCTTAAACTTGTGAACTAATAAAGCGTTAAGTTCCATGAATTTAATTCCAGATCGTTCCAGGTAGATCTTGAAATTATTCTGGTAATGTCCCGTTGCTTCAAATCCTATCTTTTTAATTTCTTTAGGATCAAGCGAACGATACATTTTCATAAACTGGTCAAAGCCAGTCCTCGAGTTATCAAAAGAAAACACATTTCTAATGATGACTCCTGACTCATCAATAACGATGCAGTCGTGCTTATATTTGGAGATATCAATTCCAATATAAAGCATAAAATCACCTCCTTGGTGAGTTAGCTGTTACAACGGACTTCTTACTCTCGTATAATCGCGAATGATAAAACGTCTAGCGTTACTTAACTTATTAACGATGGTAGTAAAAAGCCGTGTCCTGATAATCTCCCAAGCCATCAAGTGGCAATAACATGAAACAGGTACACAGCATATAGAAATTATAGCCTAGAAAGGAGAAGTTATTCAGTCATCAAACTAGGCTTAACTGAATAATACGAAAATCATGAATAACTTTAGTTTATACACTTTCAGGCTTTACCACTATTTGTTAACAGCTCGAGATACTTTAGAATATAGCATTCAAAGGGAACACTCTCTCGAATTCTATAACAATCGTAAAAAAATTTTAACTGACAATTTAGAAGAAGGAACGCCTTTTGGTGATTTTTTGATTAACAATGGAGAAAATGGCGAAAAAATTAAAGAAAAAATTTCCGCCTTCATCAATGATCTCTATAGTGAAAACAGTACAATTTTGATGCCCTATGGCAATGAGATTCGCGTCGATCGTGCGCAACTCGTCACTTTGTATGACATGGTTGTCGGTGTTTCTGAAACCTTGCGCGATATTGTCTTTCAATATCTTTCCTATGGGTTAAAGAAAAAAGAAATCGATCCTATGCTCGTCCAACTTATCAATGATGATGAAAAGATGTATCGAGTAGTACTCAGTATGTTAATTATGCGTTCATTCCAAGTATCTTTTGGCGAGTTTCAAAAAGTGATGAATGAAAGCCAAGGCAAACCAACCCCACAATCTAATTACATAGTTAACAATGAATTAGTTAAAATGGCGGGTTTTTTGCGCTTTTCTCGTCAACATGCCCATTGTACAGACAATGAAACACTGGATTTGTTAGATGAAACATTAAGAGTAATTGAAATGACCGAAGGCAGAAGACAACGTCCAGATGGAAAAAGTTTTGGACAATTGTTTGACGAATTAAATGTGAAACTAAACACTTACGCTGGTGAAGTAGAGAAAAATTGGAAAGCTTCTTACGACAAAGTAGTGAAAGAAGTGGCAAAAATACAAAATGCTCAGCTCTCTAATAATTCAAATCCATCGGTAAATTAATAACGATAAGGAGTCCTATTTATGACAAAGAAAAAAACATCTCCGATTACCATCTTCGAATTAATATGGTATCTACTCTGTGGTCTCGTATGTGCTTGGGGATCAACTTACAGCATTCTTGGGGTAATTGCAAAATACTCTGATATCAAAGCACTTTTAAAATTCGATGATAGTTTTGAAAAATTATTTGGTTTAAATCTCTTTTTCTGGGGATTGATTATTATCGCAATTTCTGTAGTGGCCGCTATTATCGTTTTATTAATCTACGCTAAAAAGTTTGACCGCGCTACTGAAAGAGAAAGACGTCGCAGTATCCGTTTAGGCGCTTTAAGAAAAAAGAATAAGGTCGTCGCAGACCAAGAACCAGAAATTGTTGAAGAGGAAGCCGAAGAGCAACTCGAGGAATCTGCTCCAGCAGAAGAAATAGTGGTATAATTTTTAGTTCGGATCAATAAACCCAGTGCATGGATTTTATTGTAAATAAAGCATAAAAAAATTAGAGCTTGATGAAAGAATCTTGCAACTTAAGATCTCTCTTCAAAATCATTCTCTAATTTTTATTATTCTAATTTTTTATTTTAAAATTTTGTTGATGGGACCATCAAACACATAGGAAACAACTAAGCCAACAGCGGAAATAATTCCAAACATTCCTACGCCCCAAATTCCAAATTCAAGCGTGGTGTTCCTTAAAGCGGTATTTATTTCATTTGCACTGGGTTCGCCACCAATCATCGCTCCTGCTAAAACAGCCGCAAGACTCTCGTGAGAACAAAACATTAAAATTGAACCAGTGAGGACGCAAGCAAAAGCCGCAAATAGTAAAATTCCACCAACCATTTTTTTGTTATTTTTTAAAATGAATGATACTAATAAAAGCGCTGCAGATATAGCGATAAGAAGATATCCAATCAGCGCAATAGCGGAGACATTTAAAACCTCAAAGGTAGCGTTTTCAGAAACTAACTCTCCACCAAACATGAAGGCAAAAGCAGGTTTATATGTCGATACTACATTTCCTAATATTGGTACTTCCACTGTCATCTTTAATCCATTTGAAAATGGAACAAATAGTGTTCCAACTAACAGCGCGAAAACAACAATTCTTGTTATTAAGGCTATTACACTAAAATTAGCCTTACTTCTTTTTCTTTTTTTAGCCATAAGCAATCTCCTTTTTCTTTACATTTTTTCTAGGTGTTTCGATAACACCTTACGCATCAAGTATACAATAATTGGAGCAATATATACACCATTTGATGTCGAATCTTTTTGTTGTTTAAGAAAGGTGATGACGAGAGATATTTAAAGATGATAAAACAAGAAAAAGGTCTCAAAACCAAAAAAGTAGGTACTTTTAATACATCCTTAGTGTTTAATTATGGATGATTACACGATCTAACATAGTTCGTATCCCTACCAATTTTTTATACATTAACTTTTTTATGGCTCTCTTGGTCGTGCGCTCTTTTATTAATCCATAAAAGAATTGTAACAACGACCATTAAAACCGCTAAAACAATGGAACCAATCAGTTGACCAATTGCCGCGGCAGGAATGGGCTCTAAAGGCCATGGCATAAAAATTGAAAGACCTGCTCTAAAAACCCACACGGCAGTTAAAAATGTATAGAACACCAATGTTTCAAAATTGACTCTAAATGCACTTTTTGCCAACAAAATTAGAACTAGACTAGAACCAAAAAGTAATGCTGAAAAACATAGATTGGTATAATTAATTCCCACGATCAAATTCTCATATTGCATCGGTAGGTAGTCGTACCAATTAAACATATGGGGCACAAAAAAGTGCCATAATCCCACCAACATACTTATTACTAGGGTTATGTAGTACACAACTTTTGTTCCTATGTTTACTCTGTTATCCACTTCTTTCGTTTTTCCTTGTGTCATCATTTTGTCCTCGTTTCTTGATTCTCTCATTTCTTCATCTATCTCATCTACCAGTAGTATTCTTTTAGCTTGGATAATTGTTCTAAAATGAAATTCAAATATTATTTGCTGGGCGCCATAAATTTACAGAAATTTATGGCTGAATTTACTACCGGATGCATTGTAACACAGCTGAAATTGTCTTTTTGTAAAGTTGTTGTAAAATTGCTAAGAGGTTTATGGAATGAATTAATTCTTTCTCATCTATAAACAAGATAGTGATAAAATCATTCCCTTCAAGCATTGTTTTCATAATAAAAGCTCCTTTCAAATCGTACTTTTTAGTCCAATCTAAGGGAGCAGTTTTATTAATTATGGCGGAGGAACAGGGATTTGAACCCTGGCACACTTGCATGTCTACGAGCTTTCCAAGCCCGCCCCTTCAGCCTCTTGGGTATTCCTCCATGTGGCAGATTGTATATAATAAACGGCGAATAGTATTATAACAAAAAAATTCGAATAGTCACTCTTTATTTAATAAATAATTTTAACTAGAATAAAGGTATGCAAGTATTCACTGTTCATCAAAGCGAGGAAGGCCAAACCCTAGAAAAGTATCTAAAACGCCTTTTACCCGCTGCTCCTTTATCCTTTATTTATAAAATTTTAAGAAAAAAAGATGTCAAAGTTAATGGGCGTCGTGAAGATAAAAAATATCGCTTAGTGAATAACGACGAAATAACAATCTATATCAGTGATGAACAATATAGTGACTTCATCAAAGAGAAAAGCTTTATTCCAAACGATAAGATAAAAGAGTGGATTATCTATGAAGATGAACAAATCTTGTTGATAAATAAACCCCGCGGTCTACTTGTGCAAAAGAGCGAACCTAGAGATGAATCGCTCGATCAACTGGTCGTTGAATATTTAATGTATCAAGGATTCTATCGTCCTAACGATGAAAAGGCATTTAGACCAGGTCCAGCCCATCGCATAGATCGAAATACCTCGGGTATTGTCGCCTTTGGTAAAACGCTTCCATCTCTAAATCTATTGTTTGATTTATTTAAAAGTAACAACCTTATCAACAAGCATTATTTAGCGTTAGTCGTCGGAAAGGTTGAAAAAGATGAGGACACGATTATCGCTCCTTTAAAAAAAGATGATAAAACCAACACCGTGATGGTGGCCCCTCTTGAAAAAGGAGGGAAAAGTGCAAAAACAGTGTATAAGGTCGTTAAAAGATTTGAGAAATATACGCTATTAGATATCGCTCTTTTAACTGGTAGAACCCATCAAATTAGAGTGCATATGGCATATGTTAATCATCCAGTGGTCGGCGACAATAAGTATGGTAATTTTGAAGCGAATCGTTTATTCAAAGAACAATATCATTTTACCCATCAATTTCTGCACGCCTACAAGATGGGATTTGGTAAATTAGAGGCACCACTGACGGCCTTAAGTAAAAAAGAATTTACCGCGCCACTCGGCGAAGAATATACAAAAATTTTAGAACAACTTAACGAAAAAGAGGGAGGATTACCACGATGAGAATATTAAAAAATTATGAACGCTGGCTTAGTTCTAGCAAGATTGATGAACAAACAAGAAACCAATTAAAAAACATGAGCAAAAAGGAAATCGATGATGCCTTTTTCAAAGATGTGGAATTTGGTACCGCCGGAATGCGAGGCGTTTTAGGGCCAGGTACCAACCGCATGAATAACTTTACGGTTAAGAAGGCTACTGTAGGATTTGGCCTATACTTGTTAGAACTTTTTCCTAATGCAAAAAAAGATGGAGTGGTCATCAGCCATGATAATCGTCATATGTCACGTGAATTTACTTTATTGAGCGCGGATGTCTTAAACGATTTAGGGATTAAGACCTACATTTTTGATTCTTTAAGACCGACACCGGAACTATCTTTTGCTGTTCGTTACCTAAAAGCGGTGGGAGGCATTATGATTACCGCTTCCCATAATCCGAAACAGTATAATGGCTATAAAGTCTACGATGAAACAGGCTGCCAATTGGTGCCTTCTAAAATCAAACGTTTACTAGAGATTATCGCTTCTTTGCCTAATGAACTCGATGTTACTTATGAAAAAGCTCCCGTCAAAGGGAAAAACATATTATTAGACCATCGAGTGGATGATGAATACGTCCGTCTCGTCGGAGAAATCGCTATTAATCGTGACTTAGATAAGTCTAATTTTAAGATTGTTTTTACTCCTAATCATGGGGCTTCTTACGTCAACTCCATGCGCATTTTTAAAGAGGCAGGCTACATCGTACATCCCGTCTTATCGCAGATTGATCCCGATCCAGAATTTTCTGGAACCTTATCACCTAATCCCGAGGATCCTCGTTCTTTTATCGAACCGATTAAACTCGCTAAAGAAATCGATGCGGACTTGATTGTCATGACCGATCCTGATGGCGATAGGGTAGGTTTAGGTTACAAGAGTAGTGTAGGAGAATACGAGACACTAACTGGCGATCAAAGTGCGGCCTTATTGATGGATTACTTATTTTCACAACGGAAAGAAAAGGGTTTATTAAGTAAAAACGGCGTCATGTACAATACCATCGTCACTTCTTCTATCGGTGAAAAAATCGCCACTCACTATGGAGTAAAGACCGAACAATTTTTAACGGGTTTCAAATACATAGGAAATCGCATTGATTATTATGAAAAAAGGGGTCATGGTCCAAAATTCGAATTCGGTTACGAAGAAAGCTATGGTTGCCTAATCGCCCCTTTTGCGAGAGATAAAGACGGCTGTCAAGCCATATTGATGTATAGCGAAATGGCTCTATATTATTTGCTAAAAGGGATACATCTCGATGAAGCGTGGGATAATTTGTCGGAACGTTTTGGCCATTATCAAGATATTTGCTATTCCTTAGCGTTTTATGGTAGTGAAGGTCAAGCTAAGATGAATAATTTAATGAATACCTTACACACCAATCCCTTTATCACTATTAATAATTTGCCAGTAGTCGCGGTCGATGATTATTTAAAGGGGTTACATCTTACCAAGGATAAAAAAGAACCACTAAATATAGAAAAAGCTGACGTCATCAAACTCTTCCTCAGTGATGGTAGCACGGTGACCGTTCGTCCAAGTGGCACTGAACCAAAAATAAAATTCTATGTCGGAGTGGTTTTAAAATCTAAGCCGAAAGACAATTCTTATCCTGAACTCTTATATAACAGCATTAAACAGACATTGAATCTTTGATGAACATAAAAACGTGACCTTATGGTCACGTTTTTATTTTTTTAATTCTTAATTATTTATCGCTTAGTCAATAGTCAATAAACCCACGGCTTTTTTAACTCTTTTTAGGGTTTCATTAGCGATTTTTGAGGCTTTTTCGGCCCCTTCTTTTAAAGCCGTTTCATAGGACTTATCCGCTAGAATTTTTCTATATCTTTCTTGGAAAGGCGCTAATTCTTCAATAACCACATCGGCGACGACTTTTTTAAATTCTCCATAACGATAACCGACAAACAATTTTTCGGCTTCTTTAATTGTTATATCTTTCATCGCGCAATAAATACTTAATAGATTAGAAATACCGGGCTTATTCACTGCGTCAAATTTAACTTCTGAACCAGTATCTGTTACCGCGGACATAATTTTTTTCCTAATAACCATAGGCTCATCTTTTAGAAAAATATCGCCTTTTGGATCGGATTTACTCATCTTTGTCAAAGGATTAGATAAAGACATGATTCTTTTACCAACTTTGGTGACACTTGCTTTTGGCACGGTTAAAATCTTGCCGTAACGGTTATTAAACCGATTGACTAGATCGCGAGTTAATTCGATGTGTTGGACTTGATCTTCTCCCACAGGCACAGTATTAGCGTCGTATAAAACGATATCGCACGCCATTAAGACGGGGTAGGAAAATAAACCTAAACCAATAGCGTTTTCTTTCATTCTGCTCGATTTATCTTTAAATTGAGTCATCCTCGATAATTCACCCATATAGAGGTAGTTTTGCATAATGGCATTCAGTTCAGCGTGTGCGGAAATACTACTTTGTAAAAATAGAGCGCTTCTTTCGGGATCTAAGCCCGCGGCTAAGTAAAAGGCCGCTAAATCGATGGAATTTTGTCTGAGTGTTTCAGGTTCGATTGGCAAAGTTAAAGCGTGCAAATCCGCGATAAAAATAAAACATTCACCGCGATCCATCATTTTTCTTAAGTTTTTTAAAACCGCAATGTAATTACCTAGAGTTAATTGCCCAGTTGGTTTAATGCCAGTTAAAATGCGTTCTCCCATAATAAATCCACCTTTGTTTTATAGTTTAGTCTCTTCATAGACTAATTTCAATTATTAGGTTTTAATAGACATTTTAATTACATTAAATTATAGTAATACTGCTCGTGTTATGATTAAGATTTATACTTCGCCTTCTTGTAGTTCGTGCCGCAAAGTAAAAAAATGGTTTCTCGAACAAAACATCCCCTTTATTGAAAAAAATATTTTTGTGGCGCCTCCAAACGAAAAAGAGCTGACAGATATTTTGATGAAAAGTGAGAACGGCACTGAAGATATAGTTTCTAAAAAAAGTAAAATTGTCAAAGAAGGGGGAGTCGATATCGATTCGATGAAAGTCAAAGAATTAATCGCTTTTTTGAAAGAGAACCCTTCGGCTTTAAAAAGGCCAATTATCGTAGATGACCATCGAATACAAGTAGGTTATAATCCCGATGATATTAGATCATTTATTCCTCACGCTCGCCGCCTAGCGGAATGGGCTTGTAAAAATGATGAGTGTCCACAATTTGGATGTTGTGAACATACGAACACTGAAGATAAACATTAATTCTTTTCTATGGAAGCTTTTATTGCTCGACGAGCCTTACCAATATATTGATTTTTGTTAATTTCTATCTTGAATTGTTTGCAATATTTTTTTAAATATTTTTGAGCTTTAAAAACGCTAGAACTTTCAACTTCTATGTTGTAGTCGATAGATTGCCCATAACTATTCTTATCGACGACAAATAGATGGTCGTTTTCATTTATTTCCAGACGTATCGTGGTTAAAGAAGCAATTTTTTTATAGCCAGTAATATCTTGGTCTAGAGTGTCAAGAAAGTTTTTAACATGGCCGTCAGGAAGAATATTTTTATCTGGTAATAATTGTTTTTTCTCAGCATTTAGCGTATCACTAATTTCTCGATCGCCCTTTTCTTCTTTGATTTTACATGTAAATTCGCATTCTATTTCGTCGACAATTCTAGCTCTTAAGGTGATGTGATGATTCGTTAAATAGCATTTCTCATTGTCAAAATAAAAGTTTTGATTTTTTATAAAATTTAAATGAGGATTTTTTTCTGAATAAAAATTAACAATCTCTCGATATTGATTTTCATCTATCATAATTCTCTCTTCAAATTCTGTTGTGGTATTTGACATTTTTTATTCCGCGTTTAAAATGTTTATATCACATGATTAATTCGATTAATTTGCCTTTATTGGTGGAAGATAATATAAAAACTATTCTCTTGATTGCATTAGGCGTTATTCTACTAATAGTTGTAGTTTTAGTAGTTATTTTCTTCTTAAAAAAATATAGAGATAAAAAATATGGAAAAAATGGTGCTGGTTCTCGCAAAATAAAAAAGATTTCCTCTAGTTCACTATGGTTCGAAGCCGTTGGAGGAAAAGCGAATGTTATTTCGGTTGTGGGACTCGGTTCACGACTAACCTTTTATTTAAAGGATAAGGAAAAGGTTCAACGACAAAAGCTCGACCATTTGGGAGCCACAAGCGTGATTGTTATGAGCAATAAAATTATTTTGGTGATGGAGAATCAAGCAGAAGTTTTAGCGAAGAAGCTCAATCAAGATCTTCAGCAGTCGTAAAATATTTTTGTAAATCTCTTTTGATTTCTTCAAGAGGAAAACCGATGACGTTAGTGGGGGAACCAACTACTTTTTTAATGATTGGAAAATGATCGTTATCTTGTAAGCCATAAGCTCCAGCTTTATCCATCGGAGAACTAGTAGCCACATAGCGATGGATAAGATCGTCACTTAAAGAATTAAAATAGACGGTGCTCTTAACAATATTTTGCACGAGAATATCGCCCTTTTTTAATGTATAAGCGGTATAGACATAGTGATGACGATTAGATAACTTTTTTAAGATGTTAAAAGCCTCTTCTTGATCTTTAGGTTTACCGATAATTTCTTTATCCATAACTACGACGGTATCAGCAGAGATGATGAGGTTGTGAGGATAGTTTTTTGCGACTTCTAAACATTTTCTATAGGAGACGTCCTTCACAATATGTCGCACACTTTTGTATTTTTTAAATGATTGACTTTCATCCACTGTGGGGATGACGACCATAAAAGAGGAAGATATTTCTTCCATCAACTTTCTTCTTCTTGGCGAACCACTAGCTAAAATAATCATTTAATTTTTGGTTAAAATTACGGGAATCACCATCGGCCTTGAATGGATAAGCCCAAATAGATAATCATCAGTAACATCTCTAATGATATTTTTTAACTCTGAAAAATTGGTTTTGGTTAATAACTTTTCCTTAATGGCTTTATCGACAATACGCGTTAACGCTACTAGGTGGCTCTTAGTATTGGAGGTAACTACCCCTTTCATCATGACAAGAGGAGTGTCGATTAGCTCATTAGAGCGGGAATCGATAGAAATGGTTACCACGACCATCCCATCGCTAGTTAGTATTCTTCGATCCGCCATGACGGCGTCGGCGAGGCCCTTAATGTCTTTTCCATCGATATAAGTACACCCGTGATCCACTTGATAGGCTCGTCTAACTTTCTTTTTGGTTAGAGTTAACACGTCTCCGTTATCTAAAACAAAACAGTTTTCTTTGGGGATGCCTAATTCCACTGCCACCTTCGCGTGGCTTAAAAGCATCCGATATTCACCGTGCACCGGCATAAAATAAGTCGGCTTAAATAATTTTATGACGAGACGCAATTCTTGTTTTGAAGGGTGACCAGAAGAATGGATATCGTTTAAAATGGAATCGGTAACCACGTCTGCGCCACAGCGCGCTAATTGGTTGACGACTTGATCAATCATCAAACCATTTCCTGGAATTGCTGAACTAGAAAAGACTACGGTATCGCCGGGAGCGATGTGAATATCTCTGTGATCGCCTTTAGCGATTCTCGATAAGGCCGCCATTGGTTCACCCTGTGAACCCGTGCAGATGACGACGATTTGATTGCTTTTGTAATTTTTAATTTCATTCGGTTCAATAATCATATCATCAGGAATTTTTATATAGCCATATGAACGGGATATTTCTATGCTTCTTTCCATCGAACGGCCGAGAATTACGATTTTTTTAGCGTATCTATAGGCGACATCGCAGATTTGTTGGATTCGAGAAATGTTCGAAGAAAAAGTGGATATAACTAGACGCCCTGGAGCCTTGGCAAAAATATCATCGATGGCGGCCAAAACGTTCTTTTCGCTTGGCGTCACCCCTTCGTCTTCAGCGTTCGTGCTATCGCTGAGCAATAAATCCACCCCTTCATCGCCTAACTGCGCCATTCTGGTGAGATTGATATCGGGACCAATCGGTGTTAAATCGACTTTGAAGTCGCCAGTAGTGATAATCCGTCCTTCGCTCGTGTCGATAACGATGCCATAGGAATCAGGAATGGAATGCGTAACTCTAAAGAAAGAGATGGTGAAAGAATCGATGTTAACAACAGTATCTTCTTCATATTCCAACATCGCAATTTTATCGCTGATACGATTTTCATCGAATTTATTTCGTATTAAAGCCATCGCTAAGCGAGGGGCATAAATTACCGGAACATTCAAACTTTTGACTAAAAAAGGAATGGCGCCGATGTGGTCTTCATGACCGTGCGTTATAAAGAGGGCTTTTACTTTTTTACGGTTGTTTTTTAGATGGGTAAAATCAGGAATTATATAATCAATACCGGGAAATTCCGCACCAGGAAAACGCACACCCGCATCGATGATGATGAGCGTCTTTTCGTTTTCTATACAATACATATTTTTGCCGACTTCACCTAAACCGCCGAGGGCGTATATAGAAACAGGCATAGAAATACTTTTTGTCATGACATTTCCCTTTCTACCTTAATCATTATATTATTTTATTTATTTTAAACAATTCAAATGAGCTGTTCGTTGTCCAATAATTCATAGGGATGGTTAACGTCGATACGATCGTAAAAGAAAAGGCCATCAAGGTGATCGTATTCGTGTTGCAAAACGATGGCGTCGAAACCGCGAGCTACGATAACGACGTCTTTTTTCGTTAAAGCATCATAGCCGGACATTTTTATCTTGTAGTGGCGATGAGCATAACCAGGATGCTCCTTTTCGACAGATAAGCACCCTTCTCCGTTCTCTAGTGTACATTTTTTAATAGAGTATTCAATAATTTTTGGATTGACTAATTGATATTGAACAATTTTTTCTTCTTTTTCGTAATAGATAACAAACATCCTTTTTAATAAACCAATCTGCACAGCGGCTAAACCGATGCCGGCTCTGAGGTGGTGTTTTTCAGCGTATTCATCATCTTGTGATTTTTTTAAATAATCCAACATACGATCTAAAGTTTCCTGATCTTCGGTACTTAAAGGCAAGGAAACCGGTGAAGATTTTTTCTTCATCAAAGGATTAGAATCATTAATTATTTTTATACTCATGAAACGATTTTACCACACCTCGAGACATAAATAAAGTTTATGTCAATGAGTAAAAGATGTATAATTTTGATATGAATAAAGACATTTATACTCTTTCTTCTGAACTCAAACAATTGCTGGACGCTGATGAGCGTCTTATTCTCCTAAATGAGTTAGAAGAAAAAATGCGCGATAATCAAGAAGTGATGGAATTAGCTTATTATAAAGATTTAGCAATTTCTCGTTATAGCGATTTATTAAATCATTTTTCTTCTGAGGATAAGATAACTAAAAAAGCCCATCGCGAGTTATTCTTGAAAAAGAAAGCTTTAGATGAACATCCCTTAGTGAGAGAGTATCTTAAGGCCTATAGTCAAGTAAGAGATTTGTATTTAGAAATCAGCACTATTCTTTTTAGTGATTTAAATATTCATTTGAAAGGGAATAATTAGATGCGCATCGTCGGAGGTAAGTACCGTCATCGCTTAATCGTCTTCCCGGACGAGAATAACCCACACACACGGCCCACAAAAGATCGCATTCGCGAAGCGATATTTTCTATCGTGGGAGAGATTTCTTCTTTTAAAGCACTGGATTTATACGCGGGAAGTGGGGCCATGGGACTGGAAGCCCTTTCTCGCGGCGCTTCTTTTACCACCTTTGTGGACATTTCTCCGTTAGCGATTAAAGCCATCAAAGAAAACATTAAAAACTTACAAATTCCATCAGCGCAGTATGAAATTATCAAAGATTATGATGTCAATGCTTTAGACATTTTAAAAAGTAAAAATCTAAAATTTGATATAGTTTTTCTCGACCCACCTTACGATAAGGGCGATTATAAAAAAATAGTAGACTTGTTAATAGAAAAAGATTTATTGAACGAACAAGCTATCTTGGTGTTAGAAACTAATCGGCCGATTAATTTAGAAAATATTGAATGTCGAAGAAAAAGAGAATACCATTATGGTCAAATAAGCGTTTATATTTTTTGGAGGTAATTTATGAGAGTGGCAGTTTATCCTGGCAGCTTTGATCCGATCACCAATGGGCATATAGAAATATTGAATAGAGCTCTTAAAATCTTTGATAAGGTCATCGTTTTAGTAGCCTACAATAAATATAAAAAATCGCGTTTTTCCACCGAAGAAAGAGTAAAAATGATTGAAGAAGCGGTCGGCAGTGAGCGCGTTTCGGTCGATAGTTATGAGGGGCTGACAGTGGAATACGCTAAAAAACACCACATCAATCATTTGATTCGTGGCCTACGAGCGGTAACCGATTTTGAATATGAATTCTCTTTAGCGTCCGCGAACGACTTTATCGATAGCGAAGTCGATACGGTGTTTTTGATGAGCAAAGCCGAAAAATCCTTTATCAATTCATCGACTATCATCGAACTCGCGGAAAATGGCATTGATGTCTCGGCTTTAGTGCCCCCTTCAGTTTTAAAAAGATTGAAAAAATAATTATTTTAAATAGATGAGAGACACCAGGCGACCGACTGGTGTTTTTGTTTGGTCTAAACGATATCGATGAGCAGAATAAAATCTTTCGTCAAAAAAGGTATCGAGCTCGCAATCTTCAATTTGTTTTTCTTTTATTCCTAAACGAAACAAATCCATTTTTACCGCTAATCCGTTGTCGAAATGATGATCTTTTAGAGCTTCACCAAAGCCGGCGGCTATCACTTCTTGTTGGTATTTTGTTTCGAGTTCAAAAGAAGGCTTTCTCCGATAAGGTCCGATATAAAATTTCAAATTTTTATAATCGATATTTTCTTCTTCAAGAATTCTTTTGATAGATTTAAACACAACGTGTTTTAAAGTCCCTTCATATCCAGCGTGAATAATGCCTGCGAGATCGGCACTTTCATCGATAAAAAATACAGGAACACAGTCGGCATGAAAAATGCATAAGGGAACATTTTTTAAATAGGTATATAAGGCATCGCCTTCCATACCACTAATAAAAGAATCAACGCCTTTTCCTAAATCATTTAGCTCGACTTTTAAAACTTTATCGCTGTGCGTTTGATGGACAAAGACAAAACGATCTAAAGGAATATCAAGGGAGTCCGCTAGAGTTAAACGATGTTCTTTGACATTTTTTCCATCATCCACTTGA
Source organism: Erysipelotrichaceae bacterium (assembly GCA_012837435.1). Classification (GTDB taxonomy): domain Bacteria; phylum Bacillota_I; class Bacilli_A; order RFN20; family CAG-826; genus RUG14515. Next base: position 2,545 of record DURD01000016.1, on the reverse strand, counting down.
TAAGCTAAATTGCCTAAATGAACAGTGGTGGTCAAAGTATTACACTTTTTAGATAGGGGAAAAGAAACGAATTTGTAATCCATAATTGGTTTAAAAAAACCGCGTGAGGCGGTTTAGTTAGTCGTAGGTTTAATTTCACCGAAGATGCCAGTGTGTGACCAGCAATCTCTTAGAGTTCTAGCTTTATCTAATTCAGAACTACCATCGACTGAAAAGATAATATCGCTTAAACCTTTGACTTTTTGATTAGTCACTAGATTGTCATCGGTATAATCGAAATACATCACTAGTGGTGCACTCATGGGACAAGAATCCAATTTGTCAGAAACAAAGGCTGATTCATAGTTGGATTGATTATAGTCTTTATTACGGGCGTAGAAGGTATCTTTTAAATAGCCAGAAGAAAGTGTTTCGAATACTGAATAGTGGTTTAGCCAAACTTGGTCGAAAAGATTAGTTTCGTCATCCACTTTAGAAACGGAATCGGTGTAAATGGTATAGAGTTTAAATTTACCTTCTAAGTTAGAAAATTCTGCGTTATTTGAGGACCATTTTTCTTGGAATGTTTTTAATCCACCGTACAATTCTTTGCAAGGAGCGCTATCTTTTACGACAAAAGCAAGAAAAAATCTGTCGCCATATGAAGCGACAACTTCGTCACTATTATTCTCATCGAGACAAGAGAATAACTCATCAACCTCGGACGTGCCGATAGTTTTACCATCTGGAATGACATCGGCATTTTTCAAAGATAATTGGTATTTAGAAAAATATTTATTCGCGGCATCGCTTTCATCAAACATGCCTTTAACTCCATCGATAATGTAAGGAATAGAAAATATGACAGCAAAAATAGCACCGACAATTAACAAAGGTTGAATCCAAGCTGTTTCTTTAATCCACCGCCAGATTCTTACGAAAAACCCACCGATTGCTCTTAATATTTTCATGTAATTTAGCCTCCTATATACAAATATAGCGTTATAATCTTATCACTCCAAAAAATTATATTCAATAACAATTGTGCCAATTGTCGTGCACATAAGCCGCCGGGGAAGTGACAACGTTTTTTATTATACAAGAAATAAATCACTTACTTGAGTTCCCCGTTTTTTGAGAGTAGTCAACAAGAAAAGTTATGAAATCGCTAAAAATTCGCTAAAAACGCTATTAAAACCTAGGAATATCTGCTAAATTGGGCTATTTTTCATACCAAGAAGGCGATAAGAAAAATATCGAGGGTATGAAATTATGAATGAGTCCATTTTGCTATGCCACAATCTCCTAGAAAAGATGAAAAATTTGATTAAGAAAATCGTTGGAAAATCAACCGGACGACAATTCAAATTTTATCTCGATATGGTATATGGAATTCTTAAAAGCAAAAGCATTGTTCTTAATGATATTGCCCACTCATTAAATGAAGAAGCATTACTTAAAAAAGTAAACGAAAGACTATATAAAAATTTAATGAGAACCCCAGATATAAATGAACGTCACAATATGATTAAAGTTGGTTTGTCATATATGAGAGAGAATGAGAAAGTGTTTCTTGTAGATGATACTGATGTGATGAAACCATATGGTAAGGCTTTTGAGGCGATGGCCAAAGTAAGAGATGCTTCTTATCCTGGTGAAACGAATAAATATAATCGTGGATATAAAGTCACTACAATAACTGGATTATCGTCTAAAAAGAAGCAACCAATTCCGTTTTATGATCACGTACACTCTCCTAATGAACTAGATTATTTATCTGTTAATAACATCACTAATATAGGTGTAAGAAGAATATGCGAACATCTTAAACTGCATGAAGGAATGTTTGTTGGAGATAGAGGATATGATGATGCTAAATTTATGAAGATGATTGATGATCTAAAGCAATATTTTTTGGTTAGAATGCGCAATAACCGCCTTCTAATATTCAAAAAAGGAAAGGTTAAAGCATTTGATAAAGCTAAAACTGTAAAAGGGAAGGTGGTTGTTCCTATAACGATATATGCTAAAGAGAGATTTATAAAAGCGACCTGTTGTAAGTGCAAATTGAATAATTATAAAAATGATGTTTGGGTTGTCATTTCCTATATGGATAATAATCCAGAGCCACTAATACTGATAACCAATAAACCATTAATAACAAAAGATGATATTACTCAAATGGTTTATAGATATTCAAGTAGATGGAGAATTGAAGAATACTTTAGATTTAAGAAATCAGAATTAGGGTTTGAGAATTTTAGAGTTAAAACTTTGGATTCGATAAACAATCTAACATTTACACTAGACATGGCAATCATGTTGCTTGCCGTTATCATCGACGATAATTCAACATATCTATATCGAAACCTCAAAAAGTACGAGAAAGCCATCAAAGATAAAGTATCGATTGAATTCTATAGAGTTCTCTCTTCAATTAACACCATATTAGGTATGAACAAAAACGGGGTTAAAAATTATAAGCCTATCAGAAAGGCGAAACATAGGCAATTATCTTTATTCAAAATCATAGATTTTGTTTAACAAAAAGATTAATTAAATATAT
>DURD01000015.1 GCA_012837435.1 Erysipelotrichaceae bacterium | reverse complement strand
TATATAATTTCTTTCGTGTGATACAATATCCATGGAGTCCTCCTTATTAATTTGTGGTTAAATTAATTATAAGCAAGGACTCTATTTTAATCTTTAATTTAGTCTCACATCATTTGAATTAGTACAGAAAATTTTTCCCTCTATTATCTGCCTCAATAAACCGCAATTATTGATCGATTCTATTTTCCCTAATAACTTTCTCTTTTAAGTATTCAGGAACTTCTTCGTAAGAGACGAATTCTCTAGTAAAATTGCCGGAAGCTTGAGTGATAGATTTTAATTGGGTGACATAGTCAACAATTTCAGCCTCAGGTACCAAGGCTTCAATGTCTTGCATGCCTTCATGCTCTTCCATATTTTGAATTCGAGCTCTTCTGGTATTTAAATCTGACATGACGTCTCCAGTATATTGGCTAGGGACAATCACGTGTACTCTCATAATCGGTTCAAGAATAATTGGTTTACATTTCATATAAGCATCCTTGAAAGCTAAAATACCCGCCATTCGGAAAGCTTGTTCATTGCTATCGACAGGGTGATATTTACCATCGACTAAAACGCCTTTTACCCCTATGACTGGAAAACCTGCTAGTAGACCAGTATTTAGTACTTCAAAGAAACCTTTTTCAACAGCAGGAAAATAATTTTTAGGAACCGCACCACCAAATACTTCTTCTGCAAAGACGTTTTCTTCAGCTGGTTCAAATCTCATCTTGACGACACCATAGAAACCGCTGCCACCCGATTGTTTGACATAGCGGCCGTCCCCTTCAGCAGTGGCCTTAATCGATTCGCGATAGACGACTTTCATCGGTTCACTGGATACTTCTATTTTGTAATTATTTTTAAGTTTTTCGATAACGTAATTTATGTGAGAATCAGAAACACCGCCTAACAATAATTGTCTGGTTTCGTTGTTGCGTTTAACTTCAACACAGGGGTCTTCTAACTGGATTTTTGATAGAGATGGACCAATTTTTGATTCATCGTTTTTGTTCGCTACACTGATAGCTTTAAATATAACAGCCGCTGGATATCCTACAGCGGGATAGACTATTTTATTTTTAGGAGATGATAGAGTCATGCCCGAAGAAACACCATCTAAACGAGTAATTGCACCGATATCCCCTACACCTAATTCAGTGGTAGAACTCAAGGTCTTACCAGAAACAGAATTGAGCATAGACACTCTTTGCGATCCATTGTTATCGACCGCAACATCTTCACCAGTTCTCAAGACACCAGAAACGACTTTTACTAGGTTAATAACACCAGAATAAGGGTCGACTAGAGTTTTAAAAACATAAGCGGATACCGTTTCGTCTTCGCTAATTTGACGAACGGTTTCTTTATTAGATTCGTCCAAACCTTTTTTGCTTCCAGCTTCAACAGGAGAAGGAAGGAAATTGATTAAAGCGCCCAACAGTGTATCGACACCAATATTCTTTAAAACATTTCCAAAGAAAATAGGAATGAATTCTGATTTGGAAACACCTTTTTTAAGTGCCTTAATGATTTCTTCATTGGTAAATTGTTCGCCACCGAAGAATTTTTCTAACAAAACATCATCAGTTTTTGCAACTTCTTCTAACAACACATTGTGCAACTCTTCCGCTTTATTTGAAAGGTCGCTAGGTATGTCACCTACCTTCCCATCAGCTGCTATATAAACATTTTTTACTAAATCGACATAACCATTAAACGAATCGCCATTTCCATGTGGATAAGCAAAACATACTGCTTCTTTATGCAATTGTTCTTTAATAGCGACAAGAACCGCTTCAGTATCCACGCCTTCTTTATCCATTTTATTAGCGAAGATAATGGTAGGAATGCCTTTGCGGCGCAGAGCATTGTAATGTTTGATTGTTCCGACTTGAACACCCGTCGAAGCATCAATTACTAATACCGCACCATCCACTACCGCTAAAGCTCCTAGATATTCGCTGACAAAGTCATCATTTCCTGGAACGTCAATGATATTAATTTTATAGTCGTCTTTGTAAATTGGAACAACTGCGGTTTGAAGGGAAGCTCCTCTTTTTTGTTCTTCTACCGTGTAATCACTCACGGTATTTTTCTTTTCTACTTCGCCTTTATTTTTTGTTCCACCACTAACAAAATAAAGGGATTCCAACAAAGAAGTCTTACCAGCGCTCTGGTGACCTAGAAAAACTATGTTTCTAATCTTATTAGCATCGAAATTTGCCATACTTTTCTCCTTACAATCTAAAATATTTGCTATATCTGCCTTTGGTCATAGGTTGAATTTTCCCATCTTTTACCAAGGCGGCCAAAGCTTTTTCAATAGTTGCTGAACTCGTAGCGTATAGAACATTTTTAGTCACGTGTTTATTAATGGGTGTCGCAGAGTTAAAAATGATTTTATAAACCCCATCAATGGTTGAACCATTGTCAGTGTTTACTTCCATAATATAATGCAGCTTTCGATAAGCTTCTAAAATGCATTTTAGCATATAGAAAACGTATTGGGTATAGTCATTTTCATTTTCATTTTGTATCATCCCTTTGAAGATGCTTCAAAAACATCGATGTAATAAGAATGCGATGTCTCGTGATAGATAAAATAAAAAATAACTTTTTCTTTATACACTTTTTTCTTACAAAAAATAAACACATGGCTTACCTAGAACTTAATCCAGCAAAAACTTTAGCATAACATCGGCTTAATAGCCAGCCGACGGGCACATAATAATCAAGTAAGCGAGCGCGCCCGCGCTGCGTGTTATTCTTGAAAAATCGAGATAAAATATTTAAAATTTAGTTAAGGTAATAGATATGGATTTTGAATTCTTACTTCTAATAGATGATGACGATGATGATGAAAAAGATAACGAACCACCTAGTCCTCATATAGATAAAAAACAGATAATAGGAATTATAATTGGGATCATAGCAATAATAATCTGTATAATCATATACTTCTCAATATAAAAACCCAGAAAATTCTGGGTTTTTTAATAGAAATTAGAATTATTATTAACGAAACATGGCTTTTAAATACCATGAATAACATATCCAACAAGCCGTAATAAACCACTTTTAGTGCTAACATCAGCACTCGTTAACGAACCTAATCTTTCAACTCTTCTGACTTTTTAAACTTTTGAGCTCGAATGGTTTTGCCTTCATAAAATTATGTAATTGAACAAAAAACTGGGGTTACTGAAAAGAGTATTTATTTACGGCTCCTTATATATTAAACATTCTCATAATTTTTTAGCATGCTTCATATAAAAGGAAAATAGTCATTTCTAAACGAAAAAATACTAAATTGGATTAAAAAATTAACACAAAATATTTTTGCATTGCTATCTTAAATAAAAAAGATAAAATTTTATTGAATGAAATATAAACACGAACTTAATTACGATTATCCAAGTGACCTTCATGGACACATGATTAATCCTAAGTCAGTAAGAAAAGATAGATTGGACAAAAATTATCCTTATTATCGCAATGATTTTTTCTATAATTTTTTACATTTCTTGATGGGATTATTACTAAATATTCTCGGTTTTCCTTATTTCTTTTTCAGATATGGTTTAAAGGTCTATGGCAAAAACAACCGTAAATTATTAAAAAACAAATGAAAAACGGAATTATTACTATTTCTAATCATGTCTTCGACGAAGATTATGTGGCGATAAGAAATGCTCTTGCACCCCGCACTGGTTACACTTTAGTCTGGAAAAATAACCACTTAAGAAGATTGGGGGCAATGATTAGAATAGCGGGTTCAATTCCTATTCCCACAAATGATTCAAGTGCGACACTATCGATGATGCATGCGGTCGATAAGTGCTTGCAAGATGGAAAGTGGTTGCATATTTATCCTGAAGCTAGCATGTTTTATTTTTATCAAGATATCAGACCTTTCGTCGATGGAGCCTTCGTTTTCGCAGTTCGCAACAACAAGCCTATATTTCCTCTAGTTTTTTCTTACCGTCCCGCCAAGGGTCTATATAAAATATGGAAGAAAAAAGGTTCTCCTTTAATCAATCTGAGTTTTGGTGAACCAATATATCCTAATCCAGATTTATCGATGCGAGAGGCGATAAGCGATTTGAACAAGCGTTGCCATGCTGAAGTAAAAAAATTAATGATGGATAACACTCCAGAGGTTAAATAATTTTCGTTTACTGCAACAAAAAAAGACCTTTGGCTAGGTCGTTTTTGCTATCTATACTCATTTCATGAGTAACTGGGCTGGTCTGGGGCGAGTGATCAGATTCGAACTGACGATTACCTGGTTCACAGCCAGGTGTGTTTGGCCTCTTCACCACACCCGCCAAATTGCTTAACTATAATAATCTTAATTATAGTTTTTGTCAAAGCCTTTTATGACAAATAAAAAATCCTGCCTAGAGCATTTTCTAAGCAGGATAATTAATTGACTATTAAGCGACGAGAAAAGCTTTGTAGCCAAGGTAGGCTTCGTAAACATCAACTTTGCTGACAACTTCCATCGGTGCGTGCATATTAAGAACAGGAATTCCAGCATCGATAACACGCATATTGTAATTGGCTAGAATATAAGCGATAGTCCCGCCGCCGCCTTGATCAACTTTGCCGAGTTCGGCGGTTTGCCAATTGACGTGCGCTTCATCCATAGTTTTTCTTATAAAAGCGTAGAACTCAGGAAGTGCGTCATTACTTCCAGATTTTCCGCGTCTACCCGTGAACTTATTAAAAACTAAACCCTGACCAAAAAAGGCCGCATTTTTTTCATCACTCACTTGAGAATATAAAGGATCGACAGCCGCGGAAACATCACTAGAAAGCATCTCGCTATTTTCCAAAGCCAAACGAGCTTTCCATACCACATTGTTTTCGTTACTTAATTCGAACAACTTAGCAATGATGTTTTCAAAAAACAAGGAGTAGGCTCCTGTAGCGCCGACCGAACCAATTTCTTCTTTATCAACGAGAATACAGCAGGCTGTCTTTTTTACTTCTTTTGTATCTAAAAGAGCTAAAAGAGAAGTATAGGCACAGCTTCTATCATCGTGACCATATCCCGCGATCATGCTGCGATCTAAACCATAATCTCTCGCTTCGCCCGCTGGAACGATTTCAATTTCTGCAGAGATGAAATCTTCTTCTCCGATATCATATTTTTCTTTAATTAGTTTTAGGACGTTAGCCTTGACAGGCTCTTTATCTTTATCGTTTAAAGGTATCGAACCCAAAGTAATATCAAGATTTTCACCTTCGATGGCTTTTGATAATGACTTTTCCATCTGATCAGCAGATAAATGGATTAATAAATCGGTAACACCGACTACTGGATCGTTTGGATTATCTCCGATATTGATATCCACAGTAGTACCATCTTTTTTACAAACCACACCGATTAAAGAAAGGGGAATAGTTGTCCATTGATATTTTTTTATTCCACCATAGTAATGGGTATCCCCTAAGACAAAGCCTTTGCTCTCATAAATGGGATTTTCTTTTAAATCGAGACGAGGAGAATCGACGTGCGCTCCTAAAATCCTCAATCCTTTTTCTAAAGGTTCAGAACCGATGATAAAAGCAGCAACATTCTTGTCTTTGTTGACAAAATATAAACGATCTCCTAAAGCAACCTTGTTGACTTTTTCAGCGTTTACAAAGCCTTTTGCCTCTAGTAATTTCACCGCTTCTTTGACCGCTAATCTTTCGGTTTTTGCTACAGTAATAAATTTTTTATAGTTTTCAGCAAAATCCATTACTACTTTTTTGTCTTCGTATTTTAACCATGCATTTTTACGATACATAAAAATTACTTCCTTTCATAAAAATTATTAACATTGATATTTTACATGAATAATTTAATAAAAGTACACACTTGTACAATATCATTATTTTTTATGTTTAAATTTTATTTTCCAAATTCCCTATACACGATATCGAGAGCTTTGTAGACAACTTCTTCTTCGTCTAAATCACTCATATCAATTTCATGTGGGGCAAAAATTAAATTCTCGTTTCTAATCTTATCGATATAGTTAGCAAAATTTTCTAAAGTCATATCGGAATCTAAAGTGTGATGGGCAATGTGACGAGTATTCAGGCGATCCATAAATCTCTGATAAAGCAAATTGACATCTCCAGTTAGTTCAATTAAAACAACTCGATAATAGTGTTGTTCCGCGATAGCTTTGAATTGTATTAATTCTTCACTTCTAAAATTAGCTTCGATAATTAAATCTTGTCCAACTTTTGCTATTTGTGAGAAAAAATAAATCATGCTATTGACCGCGGAAACAGAGAGCAAGCGATTTTCTTGACGGGTATGATAACCAAAAATATCACACGCTATTTCTTTTAAACTATCCTTGGTGATAAAAGGGATATTGAGCTCTTCAGAAATCGAAGCCGCGAGAGTGGATTTGCCCGCCGCTAAATCGCCAGTAATTATAATCAATCTTTGCATGTCAATATCATAACTACTTCTAGGATAAAATAAAAGGCGCGGATGCGCCTATTCTAACGATGCTTTGCGTGAAAGGTCACGCCCATACAATCAGGTCCACAATGACTTCCGGCGGTAGGATTGACCACGATGTATTCAATATTTAAATCTTCGCCAAATTTATTTTTCATCATCGCTCCAAATTCCTCAGCAATTTTTAAAGCGTCAGTATGAGCAATTATTACGCGGTGATCTTTGATATTTTCTTCTAAATCAATGACATACTGCAATAATTTTGACATGGCTTGTTTTCGACCACGGCATTTATCTTTAGGCTTCATTTTGCCGTCGCTATCGATGAAAATAATCGGTTTAATTCCAATCATGTTACCCATAAAAGCAGAAAAACCAGAGACGCGACCACTTTTTCCAAAAAATTTCAAATCATCGACGTAAAAATAAAAAGCAGTTTTGTCGATTTCGACGTCCGCCCATTTTTGAATCTCTTCGATAGTAGCACCGTTTTTAGCCATCTCTCCGATACTCAAGCAAATATTATAACTGCCTAAAGTAATACCTTTTGTATCGATAAGGGTTACCTTTCTTTCCGGATATTTTTCATATAATTCTTCTAATGCTAAACGCAGCGAATTGAATGTCGCACTCATCGCCGCGGAAAAGTGTACGTAAAGAATATCATTTCCTTTTGCAAATTCTGGTTCAAAATAGCGGATGTATTCCGCTGGTGGAAGAGCGCTAGTAGTCGGGATAGCGCCCCCTCTTAATTTGTTATAAAAAGCCTTATAGTCAAAGGTTTCAAAATCCACATAAGGATGAATTTCAACTCCGTTAATTGTATAAGGCATCGAAATTAATTTATATCCGTATTTATTTGCTACCTCAGGGGTAACATCGCAGTCGGTGTCGGTAAACAAAGTATACATATGACAAACCTCTTTTCACATTATAGCAACATTTTTAGAAATCAAATGACCTTTTGTGTTGACACTTTGATACAAATGTAAAATTAATAAAGCGTGTTAATCTATTTATTTCAGTCAAAAAAACCAAACAAAAAATGTCCATAAAGGACATTCTTTGTCTATGATAAAAATAATTAAAGACCTTTTTCTTCTAAGATTGGAGAAGCAACATTAGCGAGACCGGCAATTATTGATAGTACGGCAAAAACAATGGGGCCAACGGCTAAATGGTAAGCATTGTTAACGACGTCGTTTAAAGCCCTAAACAAAACACCAGTAAGTAATGTCATGATAGCGCCCAAAATCATTAATCCCCCTGCCACAAAAGACAGTGTTTTCGTTAAATCTTTGCCTATCAATTCATCGATAAAAACGAAAGCTAAACCAGCGAGTCCTCCGATAAGGATGAATAGATAACCGATAAAACCCACGACTGTTCCCTTAGTATTTATTGCAGCATCACCAAAGAAAGCTTCATCCCACATCAAAAAGGCATTTTCAAATGAAGAATGGACAATTTGTTTGGTAAGGAACATTGAAATAAAAGCGATAATCGCTATCAACGCCGCAACCATTCTCAATACTGAATGGAGTTTAACATATTTATTGTTTTCCATGCGATAACTCCTTATTGTTATACAACAAAGATTATATTTAAAAATTAAATTTTTACAACCTAAAAATATTAATTAGTGGTCTCACTGATAATTTCTTCAATAGCATTAGGGTCGCCAAAAACATTATAGTTCTCAAGATAAATATCTGGTTCTACCCCTTCTTCATCGCCTAAAAAACTACTTTGTTTCTCATCATAATAACCGATATGAAGTGTTGAAGAATGATACACGTATTGGCTATTTGGCAAATAATGGATGCTGATAGCGCATTCTCCTCCCCCAGACTTTCTACCGATAATTTTTGCATAATCATTTAGATTTGCATAAAAAGTCAGAGCGTTCGCCGCACTAAAAGAATAGGCACTAGTGGCAATATAAAAATTAAAGGTATTACCGAAACTATCGCTGGCTTCATAAACACCATCGTAATTACTATCGATGGAAGTAGTATAAGAAATGACATATCCCCCAGCTTCGTGATAAAGGTGAATGTTACTATTATTTTCTTTTGAAATTAAAGCTAGTACTTTCATCATGACTCCTAGGACTCCACCACCATTGAGCGAAATGTCGAGAACAACGTTATTCACTGTTCCTTTCGTTTTAATCTCTTTCAGTGATTTTACTAATTTGAGGTAAGTATCGTATTGATCAGCATCTTCCTTGAGCGAACCATCATCGTTGAAAACTTCTTTATCTTTTCCGAAAATAAACTCATCAAAAATAATGAGGGCTGTTTGTCCGCTATCGCTGTAACGGATGCCGTTTTCCTCGATAAAATCTGGAGATTCGGCCTGCTCGCTGCGCACTATAGCTAAATTGCGAAGTTCTTCAGCGCGGTGTCTTGTATGGTCACCCACAAAAAAGGAGCCACTTGATTTTTCTCCCCAGACATTATTTGTAGAAATTATAGCGGTATGGCCGTCATCCAAAAGTCCTAGAGCGGTATAGTAGGAACTTCCCCTTATAAAACTGTTAATTGAAAAAAAGTCGTTATAGATGTTATTTTCTATTAAAAAACTCTTCATGGAAGTGATGCCCTTATAATCTTTCAAACCATAGAAGTTATCCATGGTATATAAGAACATATTGGCGTTATATTTAATCAAATAACTCGGCATAAAAATATCGCGACAATAGAGTGACATCTGACTATCGACATTATGTATCTCATTTCTAAACAAAAACATCTTGTTCGAGAAATTTTCCACATCACGTGTCTCATAGATTCCATAATAATTATAAAAATTGAAGATTGAAGAAGTCTCAGAATAAGTTAAGTCCAAAAAGCCTAAAGGATAATAATAATCGTTTTTGTAATACAATCTTTGAAGAGATATGTCTTTGAAAGAATAAGTCTCATAGCTCTCCTCGCTAACATCAATGGTACTCACTTGATGACTAACAGCAAAAGATAGGGCTTTAATTTCAGTGGGATCATCTCCTGCTTTAAAAGCATTACTAATTTCACCAGCCTTAACAATCAATCTTTCTAAATAACTAATCGCCGTATAAAAATAAAGCTGTTCTCCAACATATATTTCCCAAATCGTAATCTGTCCAGTTTTGGTAACGACACTTCTCGCACCCTGCGCAAGACGTTTGTCGTATAAAGAAGCGTATTGTTCAAAACTTAAATAAGGTACGTACCTCTCGTTTGTGCGAAAAACTGCGTTGATTGTGCCAATTTTATAATCTTCCAAATCCGCAATTTGGTTATCAGGAATTTCTAAAGGTAAATCAATGTCATAAATAGGAACTTCACTAATGGTGACATTATCGTTGATAAGAACGCATGAAGTGAGCGATAAGGCCACGATGATGGGTAATAGAAAGCGTTTTCTTTTCATAAGAGGATTATAACACAGCCGCTGTCTCAATAAGTTAAATGTTTAGTTGTTCTTGTTTTTGCGACGGAGTCAATATGTTTTTACTCTTCGCAAACTCATGGAAGACAAAAAACACTCCCAAAACAATTAAAGAACCCACACACGTGTCGCTTAAAAAATGTGCTCCAACACGCAAACGGAAAAACATATTTATTAATGTCCAAACAAATCCTGTGTAAAATAACAGCGTTTCTTTGCCTTTTAATTTCTCAAAAAATAATGTTAAAGATGGTAGAAGCATCATCAAAATTGCCGCTGCTCCAGAATGACCGCTTGGAAACGATTTAAATTCTTCTTTTGTAATAACATGTCCATCGACGACATACGAACCATCGAGAAAATCTTTATAGTTTGATTGTGACTCCCACCAGTTATGGAATTCCGTTAACCCTTCTCTAACCAAAAAACGATAACGGGGTCGATGGATTACTAGTTTAATTGCATAAGAAGCTGGTAACATACCTAAGATATAAACCATAGCCATAATTAATAGAATGTTCCATAAATATTTAACATTGCCTTTTTTGCATACATAAAATGCGAGGACAAATGTAGCGGAAAATAATAGAGCACAAATGGTATAACTAATCGGTGCTAATTTTGGGTTATTAAAACCATTAACCGATGGAAGATCTTTCGCGGCAATGACTATCGATAAAACGTAAGCTAAAGCTGACAAAAAGAAGCAGAATAGTTTTCCCCACCAAGGCAACTCTTTTCTTTTAATGGTGGTCGAAAACAATCCCCCACCGATAAAAGCCATACCCATGTAGCAGGGATAGGTGCCAAAAGATGAAAACAACAAACCTGTAAAATCGTTTTTTGCAAATAAACCCGCCGTGATTTGTAAATCAAAAAATGAACCCATTACAACCCCGATTAGAAGAAGGGAAATAACAATAACGAAATGTCTTTTCTTAATCATAAATCACTCCAAACAATGTATGTGCTGAGTGGATTATAACATAAATGTGTTTTTGTATCATTTGTATTTTTTATCGAGATATGGCAAAATTTTTTCATCTATGATTGCCAAAAATAAATTGCGTTCTTTCTCAGAATACTCCCTAGCTTTTATCCAAGAACATAATGATGGCTCGAATCTATCTGAACTTTTTTTTGATGCGATAGATAATAGTCAAGATAATTGCGCAATATTCATTAACAAATTAAAAGAAATTAAAAAACAAACAAAACTAGATTTAGATTTTTTCTATGATAGCGATCCTGCCGCTAATTCAAAAGAAGAAATCAAATTGGCCTATCCAGGTTTCAGGACCATCGGTATTTATCGTATTTCTCATGTTCTTTACGTTTTAGGATACGTTATTCACGCCCGCTATTTATCGGAAGTCGCTCATAGTGAAACCGGTATAGACATTCATCCAGGCGCTACAATTTCTTATCCCTTTTTTATAGATCACGGCACAGGGATTGTCATCGGTCAAACTTGCGTTATTGGTCAAAAAGTTAAGATATACCAATCGGTAACATTAGGAGCTATCTCATTAAGCAATGCTGAAAAATTAAGAGGTGTAGTCCGCCATCCCCAAATCGGTAATAACGTCACGATTTATGCTGGTGCTTCTTTGCTAGGCCCTATCCATATAGGAGATAACGTTACTATAGGCTCGAATGTGTTTCTAACGGAAGACGTCCCAAGTAATACCAAAGTAATAATTGATAAGCCTCAACTAATCTATATCAATAAATAAATGTTTTATATTTTGTATTGCTTTTTAAGTTTCAAAGCATTATATTTCATATACTTTTTTTTAAAAAATACTCAAGACTTTTTTTGGTTTGTCCACACGTGAGAATAATGTAATAAATATGAAAAATCGGAATAAAGTAATCGTCAAAACTAGCTTGATTGGCGTGTCAACCAATGTTTTATTAGTGATTGTTAAGACAATTATCGGTTTACTCGCCCACAGCGTCGCTATTGTGATGGATGCGATTAACAACCTCAGTGATGTTTTATCGAGCGTCATAACGATTATCGGCACTAAATTGTCGCAAAAGAAACCTGACGCTAAGCATCCTTATGGTCATGGAAGATTTGAATATATTACCAGCTTAGTCATTGGGATGATTATTTTAGCGGCTGGAGTTGGGGCTATAGTTAAATCAATTTTTACAATTATCGATGGCTCAAATCCAACTTTTGATATAATCTCTTTAATTCTAATTGCCCTAGCGGTTTTAGTAAAAATAGCTTTAGGTCTTTACTATCGTTATATCGGAAAAAAAGTTTACAGCGAATCTCTAATAGGAAGCGGTATCGATGCCTTATTTGATGCTTTGTTATCTTTCGGCACTCTCATTTCTATCATTGTTTTACTTGTTTGGAAAATCAACATTGAAGGTTATATTGGTGTCGTCATCGGTTTATTCATGATTAAAAGTGGTATCGGCGTTTTAATGAATTCGGTTTCGAGCATTATCGGGGAAAGAACCAATAAAGAAACCTTAAAAGCTATTGAGCGATTGGTGTGCGATAATCCTAGGGTTAAAGGGGCCTACGATTTAATTGTTAATAACTATGGTCCTAACTATGGAGTGGGTTCAATTCGTATTGAAGTCGATGATCAAATGACGGCAAAAGACATCCATTCGTTGACAAAAAACATTGCCGACAAAGTTTTCGAAAAATTCGGTATCGTCATCACTGTGGGAATTTATGCTTCAAACAATAGCGATCCGATGATTGCTAAGATTAGAAGCGATATCCAAAAAGAAGTGCTGACAAATAATGTAATTAAACAAGTTCATGGTTTTTATGTCGATCAAGAAGCAAAAACCATTTCTTTTGATGTCATGGTCGATTATTCAGAAGTCAATGCGGAATCCGCGATTGAACAAATTCACGAAAATCTTCTTAAAAAATATCCAGATTATAAATTTATTATTATCAAAGATGAAGATGTCATCGAATAATAGCCATCTTCAATCTAAACAATTTTCGATATCTTTTAAACTAATTGGACCGGCTCTAACCAGTTCGATTTTTTTGTCAGTTAAATCGATAATCGTCGAAGGTTGCCCACCTTTTGCTTCTCCTGGAAGGACAACCGCTATTTCATCTCCAAATATATTTTTAACCTCTAAATCGTTCATAGCAGGTTTTTCATTTGCCTTGTTAGCGGAAGGTACCAATAGTGGTTTTTCAAGAGATTTTAATAAATCTAAAGCTTCTTTATTGCTTGGTATGCGAATGCCGATAATTCCAGTTCCGTGATTAATAAAATTAGGGATAGTATCTTTGCATTTTACTAAAATCGTTAATGATCCAGGCATATACTTTTTTATAATCGGCCAGTATTTATCAGCTACATCAGCGTATTTTGTAATCTCTTCAATACTCGAAAGCATCAAAGTATAGGGCTTGTTTTCATTTCTTCTTTTGATTTCATTCATTTTTAAATATGCTTGATAATCATCGTAATAAATGCCTAAACCAAAAACTGTTTCTGTGGGAAAGGCAATAATTTGATGGTTATTTAAAGCGTTTTTAGCTAATTCAAATATTTTATTCATATTAATCGGCATAGGCCGTTGATGGCTTTTCCACCATCATCGATTGTTCACCAATAGCTACATACACATAGATAGAAATATTTCTAACCTTAGAGTTTTTGATAGTAAAAGCCAGAGGGTTGACTTTGATATAGCCAAATGTCGCCTTTTTATCTCTGACAAAGTGAGTAAGATTTATTCTCAAACTGTTTTTATTGCTTCTAAAAATTGTCGTAATTTTTTTGCCTTCTAAACCACCAGCAACCATAAAATACGATATATTTTGTTGAGTGTTCCATTCAATATCGTATTGCGTACTTTGTTCTCCATCACTAGAATCTATTGGTTTGCTAATAAGATAAAATGAATCAACGACATCTTCTCTGCTCACTTGATAACAATAATTTTCCATTAGCTCTAACGAATTGCTCGTCTCTAGACATGCATTAAAATCCGTTTTACCACAGCTACTGAGCAAAAGGGGGGGAATTGTTAATAATAATAGATATTTTTTTAATTTATTCATTCCTTATATATTATAGAAGTTTATTGGAAACTTATATAAAAATTCTGTAAATTTTTCTAATTAAATGCCGTTTAGGTGATCGTATTTTCAGAAAAGCAGCGAAAATTTATAATTTTTTCATAAGGGATGAATAGCGAACAATGATTTTTTTCTTTCGATATTTTATAGATATCTATTGCTAGATTATGCGAAAATTATATAAAATAATTTCATGGAAACAAATTTTAATTTGACCGAGCCCATTAAAGCCTACAACCTTTTCCTAAAAGATTCCTATCATAACAATGCTGTCCAATTTTTTGACAAATTAACCGAACAAAGCAAAATAGATATTGAAGCTAATAGAAATACTGTTGCTCAAATTAAAACGAAAAATACCAAAATCAAAAAAGTCGAAAATTCTTTAGGGAAAAACAGATTTCTTAAAGGTTTGACCATTTTTTTAATCATTTCCCTTTTTATCGCTGCAATTATTTCTGCATATTATGCATTTAAAGATAGTTTCTATGGACTGTTTATTATCACTATTATCGGTGTTTTTGGTGGAGCCGCTTTAATCTTCGCCATCAAACCACTAAATAAAAAAATTAAAGAAATACAAGGTGTGCTCGATATACTTGCTAGACAAAAAAAAGAACTAATAAAAGAAGCCTACGGACAAATGCAAGCCTTAAACGACGCTTATGACTGGGGTATGCCTTCTAAAATATTAACTGAAACTACACCCTTAATCAAAATGGATCAATATTTCGATCAAAACAAATTTTACTACTTGAAAAATAAATATGGTTTTAAGGAGAATGATGAAAACAATATCTCCACGGTTTTTGTTCAATCGGGATCGATAGTAGGCAATCCCTTCATTGTCGAAAGAAATTATGTCAGCCAAATGGTTGACCATGTCTATCGAGGGGAATTAGTTATTACTTGGACTACTGTGGTAGGAAGTGGCAAAGATAGGAGAGTGGTTACTCATTCGCAAACACTAGTGGCCACTGTCACAAAGCCAGCTGCTGAACATTTTTATGAGACCTGGCTCGTTTATGGCAACGAGGCTGCTCCTAACCTATCTTTTTCACGAGCGCCTAGTAAAGCTAACAGCATGAATGAAAAACAAATTAAGAAATTTGCAGCGGATTTTGAAAGAGATTTAGAAAGAAAAATACAGAGTAGTTCTTACGGCAAAAGACATTTAACAAAGATGAGCAATTCGGAGTTTGAAGCTTTATTTAACGCCACTAATCGCGATAACGACGTGGAATTCCGATTGCTTTTCACTCCTCTAGCGCAAAAAAATATGCTCGAATTAATGAAATCTAAAAAACCTTACGGCGATGATTTTTATTTTACGAAAACTAGAGAATTGAATTACATCAAGAGCAAGCATTCACAAGATGCTGATTTGGATGCCGATCCTAATAAATTCGTGCATTATGATTATGATTTTGCTCGGTCTTATTTTATAAATTATTGCGATAATTATTTTACTTCTTTCTATTTTGATTTAGCGCCTCTGCTAAGTATTCCTTTATATCAACACCACATACCATTTGAAGAAATATTTAAAGGGACATTAGATTCTAACCTTACTTCTTTTGAAACCGAAGTAATGGCTAATCGATTTGATCAGAGCAATTTTAAGCATGAATTAAGCGATACGCCCGCTATTTTGAAAAGTAATTTCGTTAGAAAAAATGGAGTTAGTGATATCGTTAACATTCATGCTTATTCTTATCAAAAAATACCTCATGTTTCTTACATTCCTAAACTAGGAGGAGACGGAAGGATGCATGATGTTCCCGTTAAGTGGTTTGAATTTATTCCTCTTGAACAAGTCACTCCGTTCGCGGCGCAAGAATGTCGCACGACACAAAGGAAATTTTTATCCAACATAAAAAATCAAGGATTAGAGAACTTGTTATCTCGTATTTCTAATAAAAACATGCTAGTCTATTCGAAGGGTTTAGTCTCATTGCTTCTTAAAGAAACCAGTCTAGATTTTGATGCTAATGAGTTAAATAAATATTTACTAGAGGATAGTAATCAGGAGGAAAATTATGGCAAATGAACTTGACGAATTAACTGGTCCAGTAAATGAAAAGGGTACCGACGTTAATGTTATTCACAAGCAAATTAAGGTCCAAGTTGGTTGGGGATCCACGTTATTTGAAGTAATACTATGGGTATTATTCATAATTCCGGGTCTCGTATTTCTTTTCTTAAAAATTAGAGCAAAGAATTACCTTCAACGCTTACAACAAAAAATTCAGCATGACGCTTCACAAATTGACAATTATTTGGAACAAAGGGTTGTCATCTTAGAAAATATGGCGGCTCTTGTCAATAAAGCTGTTAAATTAGACGAAACTACTTTTAAAGCCATCGCGGAAGCTCGCGCTGGTGGTTCGATGAACGAAAAAGCTGCAGCCTTGGAAAATGTCAATTCTAAAATCAATGTTTCTCTGGAAGCTTATCCAGAACTTAAAGCTCATCAAGAAATTGCAATGGCTATGCAACAAAATAGTTATTTACAAAAAGAGATTACCGCGGCGAGAGAAGTCTATAATGATTCAGTTTTTGAATGGAATGGTTTAATATTCCGTTGGCCAACTTATATGATTGTTGCCGCGAGAAATGGTTATACCACCCGTATTCCTTTTTCAACAAGTGCAGACGTCAAGCAAAGAGCTAGAGAAGTGTTCTTTTAATCGATACCGTATAAAAAGAAAATGCTGGTGACCATTCATCAGCATTTTTAGGTGTTTTAGTATTCTTGATGAATACATCAAAAGATTCAAACAAAATTATTTGAATAGCAAATATATTTTAATTGTTGATGAAATAACATTTATTTTTATACTTGTTCAACTACTTTTTCTTTATCTTTCACTTCTTTTGCTTTCACTTCTTCTTTTACTTTTAAATCTTCTTTTGCTTTCACTTCTTCTTTTGTTTCTTCTTTTACTTCTTCTTGATCAAATTCAACAACTGCCAGTTCTGTTGTTGGTGAACTATCTTTTCTAACGAGTTCAATGATAATAAATGTGGTAAACACTCCAATCCTTGCAACTTCAACTAGCCTAGTAAAGATGTTATGAAAATTGTTAGCAGGAGAACCAAAATAATTATTAGACATAGTTCCGAAATTGACAAATATGTCTAAAAATGCTGAAACCGCTAAAAATAATAGCATGATAACAAAGGCCCGCTTGGTGATGAGTTTTTGCCTGTCATTACCTTTTAGAATTGCGTACCCTCCGAGAAACGCAAAAGCTATAAAGCTCACGTAACCAGCTGTCCATAACAAGACATTGGTTAATTTTTCTGTCCATTTTCCTTGAAACATGATGACACCTCCAGTAAATAACATTCCTTGTTTCTTAAGTATAATTTAAACTACTTAAGATGGTTTTAGCAAGCAATTTTAATGACCAGGAGACGCCATCACATCGAGTATCATATTTTCATCGCTACATAAATAGATTTTATGATATCTTATATAATCATCTTTTTTTCTCCATCGTTTCTGTCTCTAATAAGATTGATTACTATAAAATTCATCATCTTGAATTTTTTTACTAATCAGCGTATATGTATGTATAGTGAAAAAACGTAAAAAACAGATTAATCCTTACTTGTTAGTCATTCTCTCTTTTGCCATCATCATCTCTATCGGTGGATTCTTATTGATGATGCCTTTTTCTAGAACAGACGGAAAATTTGGTGATTTTATAGACTCATTTTTTGCCGCTACTTCTGCCACATGTGTAACCGGTTTGAACGTTTTTAAAAAGGGTATCGATAATGAATTGACATTCGTAGGTCAATTAATCCTCATGATTTTAATACAAATAGGTGGTTTAGGCTTTTTTACAATTTTTGGTTTCATCGTCACTTTGTTTAAAAGTAAATTACAATTTAAAGATCGTTATTTTCTTTCGATAATGGTTAACAGCGAAGATTTTGCGGAGATTGTTTTTTTCATTAGAAAAATTATCTTAATTTCCTTTAGTTTTGAACTCTTTGGATTCCTACTAGGTTTACCAGTGTTTTTGCAATATTCAGAAAGTATACCAAAAGGACTGTGGAGTTCTTTATTTACTTCTATTTCAGCCTACAACAACGCTGGCTTTGATATATTTGGAAACACTTCGTTGGTTAGAGGTGTGGGAAACGCTTTTATCGATTCTCTTCCGAATTGGGCCTATTACTATTTATGCTCTTACATAATGTTTTTAATCGTTTCTGGAGGTATTTCTTTTCTAGTTATTATCGATATTTTTACTAAGCGCAATTTTAAACAACTTCGAGTTTTTAGTAAAATTTCACTGCTGATGACTGGAGTCCTATTGGTCGCTGGTTTTTTAGTTTTCTTTATCACGGAAGGATGCTTTTCTCCTTTCCACGCTTTGTTCCAGTCTGTTACTTGCCGGACTTCGGGATTTTCGACTATCAAGCAGGACGATTTATCGCTCGCCGGAAAGATGTTTTCGTGCTTTCTAATGTTTACTGGAGGCAATCCTTTAGGAACCGCTGGAGGGGTAAAAACTACCACTGTCTATATCATTGTTTTAGCGATAACTTGCTACATAGCAGGTCGAAAAGTCACTTCCTTTCATCGCCGCTACTCCTCCGATATCGTCGTAAAAGCCATGTCGCTAGTTTTAACGGCGCTCGCTACAATTTTTATATGTTTCATTATCGTTTATACATTAGAAAAAGATTTAGATTTAGCAGCAATCAACATAAGTAGTAGTAAATCCATAAGCATCATGTATGAAGTTTTTTCTGGTTTTAGTACAGCTGGGGTTTCTGTCGGATTAACTCCATACCTCTCTATTGGAAGTAAGATTACGATTGCAATTTTAATGTTTGTCGGTCGTGTTGGACCGATTACATTTTTCCATTTATTAGGCAACAAAACTCGTTTCAAGGACCAAAGTAAAACCCATTATGTCGAGGAAGATTTCTTGATCGGTTAAAAACTATTTTTATTTGACGTTTCTATTTACATCGCGAATCGCTTCGATTAAAGCCTGTTTTTCAAGTGGACGATAGAAATAATACCCTTGTATCAAAACAGTATCATCAATTTCTTTTAACAATTGATATTGATCTATATTCTCAACGCCCACCGCAGAAGTTTTTATGTCTAAATCCTTTAGTTCGAGCAGCAGTTGTCTTACTTCACTTAATTTTTGACGATCGTTATCGATATTGTTGATGACATATCGCGAGACTTTGATTTCGCTAAATCCAATATTCTTAACCGCTTCAGGTGATAGATAACGACCCGTATATTGATCGACAACCATCACGACATGCAAATTTTTTGATTGATGGACAATTTCTTTAAACTCTTCGCGATGATTGGCCACATCGCTTTCGTTTATTTCAAACGCTAAGAAATTATTTGGAAGTTTTTCGACATATTTCTTAGTTTCTTCAAAAAAGTTTTCATCTGTAAAGGAATAATAGTCAGTATTGATACTCAACCTTGAGAAACCAAATATTTTAAAAATTGAGTTTCCATATTGCTCATACATCGAAGAAACATAATCTAGTAAGGCTTTAGAAATAATGCCGACTTTATTGTTCATAGCCGCGATATTAACTAGTTCATCAGTTCTAATGGTGACGTTGCGATATGAGTCGCTAACACGCAATAAAAGTTCAGCACCAAAGATAGTCTTATCTTTCGCATTAACCACTGGCTGCAAGTTAACGTTAAACGTTTTGTTTCCGAAGGAAGACTCGAGAATATCTAATAAATATTCATTTTTATTCGCACTTCTAGAATAGGCTCCTTCATCGACATAAATATAACTTTTATTCAACTCGTATTTTCCTTTAGTGGCGTATTGTAAGGCTTGTCTTATTAAGTTAACCGCGGAGGTGTAAATACCGGGATAACTGACTGGTAAATAAGTGAAATCTAATTCATATTCCACACCGATGGTGGGATTGCGACGGCTCAATTCATAGATCTTTTCGCACACTTCAAAAATGTCACTCTGACCATGTTCTGCGAAAAGTAGAGCTAGCGATTGGTTATTAAAGAAATAAATATTTTCTAAGGAATTATTAATATCTTTAAAGCGCTTTATAAAATTACGGAGTATGAGCAAGTATCCTTCAGAACCATTTTCTTCTACAAGAGCGGCCAGATTATCAATTCTTAAAATTAACAGATAACCTTTTCCGTTTATTAGGTAGTAATTATCTAAAGTTTCACAAAGAGACTGGAAGGAATTAATAATCAAATCTTGATGATATCTCGGTTGACTTTCTTCTTGATACAAATTCTTAATAGTCATCACGTGGTAAGTCAAACGCATTTCAGAAAGAATTAAAGATGTCTCAAATCTGTTTTTTCCAGATTTAACGACCTTTTTATTGCCGGAAATCAAAGGACAATCCGCGCAGGGTTTATTTAATCCGTATAAAGTTTTGTAACACTTTTCACCGATCTTTAGCTTAGGAAACAATGACTTCATAGTGCTGCTGGCTCTCAATAGAGTGAATTCCTCATCGGCGACACGATAAGTGGCATATTCAGTTAATTTTAAGATAGAATCGATTTCTCGATATGAAGTATCAACTTCGGCGTCATGTCTATCTCGCAAAATAGCCGCGGCAATCTTATCGCAAAGAACGACAAAAGCTTCTTGAATGTAGGAATCGATGATAAATGGTTTATTTTTGTTGAAGAAATAGATAGCGCCGATGACGGAATCGCCTTCTTTTAAAATATAGAAAAAACCACTTTCTATGCCCACACGATCTAAATGGCGACCTAGAGCAATATTAGCGTGACTCCTACTTGAAAAATAGTAAGAGTAATTCGAATCTCTAGCTTGGTCCATCGACTGAACGAATTCAAGTTCTACAGTTTTATCTTTTTGTCCCAATGGAGAAAGTCCTTTCGCGGTAATTTGATAAGGGATAAGATACTTTCTCTTCACTTCGTCATAAGCAATAAATCCAGAATAATCTATAGAAAAATAAGTAGTGATGTTGTTTAGAACTTCTCGGACCTTTGTTTCGGTCTTTTTAATATTTTCTAAACCGAGATTGATACCTAGTAAAGGAGTAATAATTTTGGTCATCGCATTTAAATTCATCGAATTTTTTAAAATGCGATTTTTTTCTAAAGATTCTAGACGATTGGGCAAATAGAGATTGATAGTTTCTTTTTCTTCTCTTTTCGCGTACTGCAAATCCGGTAGTAACTCTTGAACGTTAGAAAACGGATAGCACACTACTGCGAAGCGAGCTGTTAAATTAGCGATACCTTCTGGTGTTCTTTTATTAATCGAAACATTTCTCGAACATATTTCTAACTGTTCGGTCACTTTACTCAGAGAATCAATTCTAGGAAGATAGATATAAATAGATTTGCGATCTTCTCTTAAAACGTACAAAACACCTTGATAGTCGGAGAAATTTTTACTTAAGACACTGAGCAAATATTTAACTTCTAAATCAGTTAAAACCCCATCTCCTAAATCGTAATATAGTTCGATGATGACGTTACGATAATTTTGTGAGGAAAAAATTATATCTTCTAAATGTTTTTTAAAGTTTGAAAAGTTAACGAGGCTCTTCTTGCGATCAATATAATCTAGATTAATATGCGAATAATCGACATTGCCAAAAATTAATGTGGCTCTATCGAGTTTAACGCCTATTCTTCTTACTTCTCTATTCAATAGATTGAACTCTTGATAAGTATCGTTAGGATATTCCAATAGGACGATTTCATTATTAGCGATGTTTTTTAAATTTTGCGAAGTGATGTTATATAGCCCTCTCACAAAAACCTTATCAAACTTTTTCGTGGTATAGAGAGCATAGATGATATATACACCGATCATCACTATCGAAAATCCCAATAAGAAATAGAAATAGAAAATGTTGTCGGTCAAAGTATAAAGAATACTGAAAGTGCTATTTGCTACAATAAAAACCGCAAAATAGACAATGGGGAAAATACTGACCAATCGGAAGAAATTATTAATTGAACTAGTTTTACGTTTCTCTTCCATATCAATAAGCTCCTTCCCCCGTAATAATCTCATTACGGCCGATATCGCCGATGCAAGTAACGATAGCTTTTCCTATTTCAGAATAGTGTTTAATAGCCTTTAAGTATGAATTAATGTCGCTTTTATCATCGAGATATCTTTCGACGACTTTTACGGAAACAAAGGGTACTCTACGCAAACTAGAGACCATGGCTATCCCCGCGCTATTGCAATCAAAAACTATGTTCTTATCAAAACCGAGAATATTATCAAATTCACGAATATGGCTCACTTGTTTTGAACTGTGATAATCAACACTTGTCGAAATATAATTTGAAATTTTAATCGCGCTCATGGTTCGTTTTTCAAAGGCACTAGTCAAATAACCAATGACATCTTCATTGCAATCAAAAACTTGGGGAAAACCAGGGATTTGACCCAATTTAACGTTATCTTCATTGACTTGGTCGACATCGCCCGCGATGATGTATTTTGAAATAGCGATTTCTGTAGGTTTAATATCCTTCGTGTACGCGACGCAGCGCCCCACCATCAAGACGAGAATAACATAATATTTTTCGATTAAATACAAAGTTAAAGCACTACTCACATAGTTGGTTTTAGCCTCGTAAACTAACAAAACAGAGCGGTTAAAAATAGTGCCGATGGTAATCGTGTATTTTTC
The DNA here is from genome assembly GCA_012837435.1 of Erysipelotrichaceae bacterium. Classification (GTDB taxonomy): domain Bacteria; phylum Bacillota_I; class Bacilli_A; order RFN20; family CAG-826; genus RUG14515. Next base: position 2,902 of record DURD01000015.1, on the reverse strand, counting down.
TAAAACGACTTCTTGTTTCTTATTCGACATGATTGTTTCATAATAAAGAATATCGTCGTGTTGAGAGCCAATGATCATAATCATGTAGATTTAACCTCCTTCTTTTCAAAAGGATTATCAATAAGAAAACGATCGAAATCTTTTCTGGGAATAGCTTTAGAGTAAAAGAAGCCTTGAATCGTATCGCATTTAATCTTTTTTAAAATCTCAACTTGTTCCTTGCTATCCACTCCTTCAGCAATAACTTCCATATCATTAACTTTGCATAAGCCGATTAAGAAACGCACAATCTCGCGTGCCTTGGTGCTCGCAACGATATCATCGATAAACGACTTATCAATTTTTACCGCATCAAAGGGAATCTTTTTTAAGTTACCGACATTAGAAAAACCGATGCCAAAATCATCCATCAAAACGCGTATTCCCTTTTCTTTTAATTTCTTAATAATGGAAATTGAAAGAAATTGATTGGCTTGGCTTGTCGCTTCAGTAATTTCAATCTGAATAAGATTGGTCGGAATATTAAATTCTTCCAAAATGTTCATTACCACATCGAGGAAGTTAGGAGAGAAGAATTCATACATAGAAAAGTTAACCGACACTGGTAACACTCTTCTTCCTCTTCTAATCGTATCGTTCAAGTCTTCACAAACTTGTCTCAAAACATAGATGTCGATATCGTGAATTAAACCCGCTGATTCTGCTTTGTTTAAGAATAGTCTCGGCGCTAATAACCCATATTTATCGCTTTCCCATCTGATCAAAGCTTCCGCAGAAACAAATTTTTTCGTGCTCAAATTGTACTTGGGTTGATAGTAAACCACGAATTCTTTTCTTTCCAAGGCTTCGGTCAATTCTTCGATATCGCTTGCTGAAACGACTTTTCGGAAAGAATCTTGATAGTAAGTAACCGTTTCAAAATTTCTTTCAGAAAAATCTCTCGCCAATAGAGCGTTTTCAATTTGATTAGTCACGTATTCATCTTTAACAGTCGCAATTCCAAAAAAGGGTTGAACCCATGTATGGGGACAATTTACTTCTGAACATTGATAGATTTCTCGCGTGATAATTTCGCAGATTTCTTGCATAGTTTGATCAGTTTGATTATAAGCATAGATTAAAAATACACCACGAGAAAAACCGAAAACAAAATATCGGTTGCTGCTATTTATTTTTGAAGGTAAGGAATGGAGAAAAGAAGCGATGTGATCATTTAGTAAAAAAATCTCTTTGTTGCGATTAATATTTTTAGAAATAGACATATTAGAAAAAGTAAAAGCCATCATATGTTGGTTTTTATTTCTCTTTCCATAAATTCTCTGTTTTCTTTCCGCGCGCTTTTTGAATAAAAATAAATTATTAAAAGAATTTTTAACTCCAAAGTTGTATTCATTTTCCACTTCGAGCATTTTCAAAGAACTGGAGTCATTAGCAGATTTAAAAATTGATAGAGCTAAAAGAGCGGCAAAACCACTAGTTAGAAGAATGAAGAAAATCAATAGATTCGGAGCATCTTTAAATAGATTGACGCCAATACCCACTAAAAGAAAGATTAAAGAGGCAACAAAAAGAATGCTGATTATAATGATGATTGCTAATCTTTTTTTGTCGACCTTCATCGCTATTCTCCTTTCTCTTTATCGAGCATTTCTTGCAACAGCTCTTCCTTGAGGCGTTTTTTATCTTCTTCGGATAAAGCCAATTCCTCGGCTTGTGTTACTGAAGAGCTTGTCGATGCTTCCGTAACTTTTTCATCCGGTTCTTTATAGGCCTTGAAAATATCGATAACACTGATAACTACCAAATAGAAAGCTGGTATCAATAATAGAAAGAGAAGACCAAAAACTGAACTTATGAAACTAAAAACTCCTCCTAAAAAGGCACTGCCGACTACCACGCGACCCAATAGTTCTTTTTCAGTAAAAGCTTGATATTGGTTAGAGGCCGATAAATGGCCTTCGGTGTTAATACCTGCGACGATAAATGTGTAACGCCCTTCACCTTTTTCAACACTTTCATTAACGAGAATCTCTTGAAGTCTATGCGTCATTGGAACATTAGTAGGGCTGGTTCTATTTGTGAAGTTGGCATTTTCAGGCTTAATTGGTGTGGTGTATTCTGTGTTAGCGGCATAAACATCCATGAATGTCAAATCAATGGTTTCTTCATTTTGATACCGCGCATATATTTTATCAGCATCTTCAAGATAAGTGATAATAGCAGATTTTACTTTATAAACTGGTTCCATAGAATCAGTTTGAACAATAAAAGTAGCATAGCCTAATCTAATTTCTTGACCATAATGATCATTCTTATGGATCATACCATCGATCTGCCCGATAATCGCTACTAAAAAAATCGAAAGGAAAACACCAGTTAAGATCCATTCAATGGTTTTTCTTAGCTTGCTTTTTGGTTTTTTAATTTTCTTTTCCTTTATCTTACTCATACCTTAACAACTTTTCCTCCGTGCTGATTCTTAACATCTTGTGCGGCATTAAAATCATCAAAGACTTTAGCATCATCCTTATAAACAGAATACGAGTTTTCGTTTACATAGTAACCTTTATTTGTTTTAACAATGAATTTTCCTAGTATTTTTTCACGCTTAACTTTTTGACTAGCGGTTTTTTTAGTTTCCGCTTTCTTTTTAGCGGGAGCTTTTTTCTTTTGAGAATTTTCCGTTTTATTTTCTTTAGCTTGCTCCATCTCTTCTTTAGGCTTTTCCTCCACTACTGGAGTTTTGTCTTGTTCGACCGGTTCCACTTTTTTAGCTCTTGGTTTTCTAACTTTTTTAGGAGCCGGAGGTTCTTCCACTATCTCAGGCTTATTGTCTTCAACAGATACTTTGGTATCCGGCTCTTGCTCAGTAGGTTCGATACTTCCAGAAACAACAATAGGG
>DURD01000014.1 GCA_012837435.1 Erysipelotrichaceae bacterium | reverse complement strand
CTTTGTTTTTCCCCATACGTGTTTCTCTCCTTTCTGATGGGTAGCAAGAGGCAATAACATTATATTGTATAGGAAAGACTAAATTAGACTTTCATTTATTAAGTTGCGTTTAGTTTTACAATTGACGAACCGGAATTTAGTTTAAGAATTCACAACTTTTTTTAATAAAGTTTTTGCACCCTGAATATATTTAAGATATATTAGTACTATGGCTGGATACATTTACATTGATAACCCCGCAAAAAGAGGGAAAATTGGAATTTCTCTTGCGGTTTTTGATGCTCTTGCAACCTCCGCTTTAAACAATGTGCCGGGCATATCAAAGAGCAGCGCTCACATGAAGAGAAATCAAAACATCCGTCTCAATCGTCCTGTACAAACAACGATTAGACATGGAATCGTCCACGTCTGGGTCGCGGTCGATGTGGTTAAAGGCACTAATCTACAAGAAGCCACTCAAAATATTCAAAACGAAATAACTAATTCTTTCTTAATCGCTACTGAACAAATTCCTTTTGACGTTCAAGTTAAAGTTATCTCGATGATATAAAATTGTCCTTTTCTATGGAAAAATTGTCACGAAATAAAGAAAACTTCATCGTAATGACTGTTATTTACGATGTTTTAAACGATTTTTCATCGAAAGATAAATCTCACTCACGCGACATCGGAGAGATTATTTTAGGGATGACCGGTATCCCTTTAGAAAGCCACAGCGATTACGTTCAAAATACGCTTTCTAACGTTTTAAATCGTTACGGCGATATCGTCAAGGCTTTTTTGCCGTACCTTACTAACTGGAAATGGGATCGTTTGCCCTTATTGAGCCAAGCAATCTTATTGATGAGTTATGCTCATTTTCACTACGTAGAAAAAATCGATAAACGCATCGTCATTGATAAAGCTGTCGATTTAGCCAAAAAATATATCGAAGAAAAACAAGCTAAGTTTATCAATGCCATTTTGGATGAGGTGTTATAATGCTTGAAGATCGCCCAGTGCTAACCGTTACTGCAGTTAATCAATACATAAAAAGTATCATCAACCGCGATGATAATCTAAAATATCTCTACGTAAAAGGGGAAATATCGAATTTTAAACTAGCAAGCAATGGTCATTTTTATTTCTCTTTAAAAGATGATAAATCCTTGATTGGAGCGATGATGTTTGCGAGTTACGCTAATAAGATTTCTTTTAACCCGGAAAATGGTCAAGAAGTTGTTATTTTAGGTTCGATTGATGTCTATCCGCCACGCGGCACTTATCAAATTATCGTCTACCAGATGGAAGAAGTCGGGGCGGGAGCGGCTCTATTAGAACTCGAAAAATTAAAAAAGAAACTCTTAGCCGAAGGCTTATTCGACGAATCGAGAAAAAGACAAATCAATCTTTATCCTAAGGCCATCGGTGTCATTAGCGCCCCTAACAGCGCGGCTATTAAAGATATTCTTACTAACTTGAAAAGAAGATATCCTGTCGCTGACGTTTACGTATTTTATAGTGCTGTTCAAGGTGAAAATGCTGCTAAAGAGTTATTAAATGCTTTCAACATCGCTCAACAATATCCCTTGGATACTTTGTTAATCGGTCGGGGTGGAGGTGCTAGTGAAGATTTAAGCGCCTTTAATGATGAAGACTTGGTACGCGCTGTTGCATATAGCAAAATGCCCGTCATCGCTTGCGTTGGGCATGAAATCGATACCACCCTTGTGGATTATGCAGCGGATAAAAGAGCTTCAACTCCCACTGGCGCCGCCGAATTAGCGACAATCGATCGAAGAGAAATTGAGCAACGCCTTTCTTTTGCTTTACAAGATATGCAAGAAAGTTTGATAAATCGCCTAAAAAGAATGAAAGACGATGTTCTTTCTTATCAGGAGACATTAGACTTAAAACTGAGGCAATTAGTTAGTCATTATCAAGAAATTATCAAACATAAGGCTCTAGCTTTAGAAACTTTAAATCCCGAAAACGTCATTAAAAGAGGCTATAGCTTAACAATAGATGAAAAGGGTAGAACCATTACTAGTCTAAAAGAGGTTGAAAAAGGACAAAAGATTAAAACAATAGTAAAAGACGGAATTATTAGTAGTGAGGTCTTAGATATGGAGGAAAAATCGAATGGAAAAAAGTTATGATTTTGAAAAAGAAATGCAAAGACTAGATGAAATAGTGGCCTCTATTTCTTCTGAGACATTACCTTTAGACACTTGCTTAAAACTCTATAAAGAGGGACAAGAAATTGTCAAAAGACTGGAAAAAGCTTTGAAAGACGCTGAAGAAAAGGTGGAAAAAATCATCGCCACTAAATAATAGCATTTAGTTGTTATATAGTATTTATTTAGTATTTTAATACTCTGTATTACATTTATTTTACCTAAAATATTTAATCATAAAATCTACTTAAATTATCGTTTTTTCTATATAATCTAGTTAACATAATAAAAATCATTTATAATGGACTCGTGGCAAAAGTAATCGTTCATATTGATTTAAATGCTTTCTATGCCCGATGCGAAGAAATTAAAAATCCTTCCTTAGAAAACAAGCCTATTGCCGTGGGCCACGAAGGAAGAGCGGGCATTGTTTCCACTTGTTCTTATAAAGCTAGAGAATTTGGCGTTCGTTCGGGTATGCCCACCTTTAAAGCCAAAAATCTCTGCCCGCAACTAATTTTAATTCCTGGCGATTATCGTTTTTATTCCGTAATGAGTAAAACCTTTTTTAATTTTGTCAAAAGATATACCAAATTAGTCGAAATGGTCTCGGTGGATGAGTGTTTCGCGGATTTTACTGAAGTGATTAAAGGACAAGATGATGTCATTTCTTTTTTTAGAAAAATGCAAATGGAGCTATTTAATGAAACGCAACTCACATGTTCAATCGGCGTTTCGGTTACCCGTTTTTTAGCCAAGATGGCGAGCAATTATCAAAAACCAATGGGTTTAACGATTATTCGGAGGCGCGACATCAAAAAGATTATTTTTCCTTTAAAAATAGAAGAGATGTTCGGCATCGGTAAAAAAACCGCTCCGAAATTAAAGAGTTTAGGCATCAATACCATTGGCGATCTATATGTAAAAATGCAAAATCAGGAGGAAGAAGTTAAACATTTACTCGGAAAATTTTATGATACTTTAAAAGAATGGCTTGAAGGCAAAGGTTCAGATGAAATCGAAATCGAAAAGGTCGATCCAAAGTCTATTGGTAATTCCACGACACTTCCTTATGATACTGACGACATTAACGACGTTAATAAATATTTACTAGATTTAGCTAAAGAAGTGAGTTTAAGAGCTAAAAAAGAAGAAAAATTAGGCTATACCATCCAAATAGTGGTTAAAGACCATACTTTTAAAAGTTACAATAAATCTCTCACTTTAGAAAATCCCTTTAACGATTGGAACACTATTTATGAACAAGCAAAACAATTATACGCCACTAATTTTAGGGAAACCACAATAAGGTTAGTGGGTATTACTTTACAAAATTTAATCGATATCCAAGATATGGCGGTGCAAATGTCGCTTTTTGATTATGAAAAATACGAAGAGGAAAGTGCCACCAAACTATTGATTAATAAAATTAATAGATCTTTGAAAAAACCATTACTAAAAAGAGCTAGTGAGGTGAAAAAAGATGGAAATAGTTGATGCTGTAGATTTATTCCGTCAATACCTTTTAGTGGAAAAAGGTTTATCGCTACAAACCTGGATTTCCTATCTAGATGATATCAAAGCTTTTTTTAACTACTTTGAAAATAAAAAACGCACCGATGACTTATTGGAAACCGATTTATATGAATTTTTAAGATTCGAATTATCGTTGGGTCTAGCGGTTTCGACGGTTTTAAGAAGACTCTCTTCAACTCGCAGTTTTTATCTATTTTTGAAAAAAGAGGGTCATTATAAAGGCAAGGTTCCCGAAGTTGAGCCACCAAAAAAACCCAAATACTTACCTAATTGCTTAAGCGAAGAAGAAGTTGATAAGTTGCTGGAGATGCCGGATTTATCCACTTCAAGCGGTCTAAGAGATAAAGCTATGCTCGAAACGATGTATGCTTCTGGCTTACGCGTCAGCGAACTATTAAAGTTAGAAAAAGGGCAGGTCAACCTCACCAAAGGAGTGATTACTGTTTTTGGTAAAGGGGCTAAGGAAAGAAAAGTGCCCATCGCTGATTACGCCGTAGAATATATCAAAAAATACATTTCTGAAGTCCGCAATAAAAGCGAACATAGAAAAAGTAAATATTTATTCCTAAATAAAAATGGAGAGTGTATTTCTCGTGTTTATTTCTTTAAACAAGTCAAAAAATACGCTGCGCTCGCTGGCATTACCACAAATGTTTCTCCGCACACTCTCCGTCATTCCTTTGCCACCCATTTATTAAATCGTGGAGCGCAATTAAGAATGGTGCAAGAGATGCTCGGTCACACAAATATTGCTACTACGCAAATATATACGCATATTTCTACTGAAAAAATAAAAGATGATTATGATAAGATTATGAAATGAGGAAATTATGAGTAACTATCGTTATAAAAGAATATTTGTTATCGTTGCCGATTCGATGGGAACTGGTTATATGAAAGATGCCTTTATGTATAACGATGAAGGGGCTAATACCTTGCTTCACATCGGAGAAAAAATGCCTAACGGCTTAACTGTCCCTTGTTTAAATAAACTAGGAATCGGCGATTTAGATCCGATAAAAGGTACTTCAAAAGTTAGTCATCCTCATTCCTATGTCGCTAAAGCTAACGCTATTAGTAAAGGCAAAGATACGATGACTGGCCATTGGGAAATAATGGGTGTTAACACTGTCGTACCCTTTAAAACTTTTACAGATACGGGCTTTCCTCCTTCTTTAATTCAAGAACTCGAACAAAAAACTGGTTATAAAATTATCGGCAATAAAGCCGCGAGTGGAACAGAAATTTTAAAAGAACTAGGCGAAGAACAATGTCGAGATAATTCTTTAATTGTCTATACTTCTTCTGATTCAGTCTTACAAATTGCCGCCCACGAAGAGGTTACAGGGTTAGAAGAACTATATCGTTGCTGCCAGATTGCGAGAGAAATTTGTATGAAACCCGAATGGATGGTGGGGCGAATTATTGCTAGACCCTATGTCGGCACTAATAAAGACAATTTTAAACGTGTGACAAGCCATCGCCATGATTTAGCGCTGAAGCCCAGCGTTCCCACCGTGATGAACATTTTAGAAAATCACGGATTTGTGACCAGTTGTATTGGAAAAATTGGTGACATTTTTAGTCATTACGGAGTGACGAAGTCACAAAACACTGTGTCAAACGAAGATGGAATGGATAAAACCATCAAAGAAGCAAAAGAAGGAGACTTCACAGGAATTTGTTTTGTTAATCTCGTGGAATTCGACAGTGAATATGGCCATCGTCGCGATCCAATAGGCTATGGAAAGTGCATTGAAAGATTCGATCGAAGAGTCGCTGAATTACTGCCTGAATTAAAAAATGATGATTTGCTAATAATTACCGCTGACCATGGAAACGATCCTACTTGGTTAGGCACCGACCATACCAGAGAAAAAATTCCTCTAATTATCTATAACAGAAAATTTAAAAATGGTAGATACCTTCCTGAAAGACAATCTTTCGCGGATATCGGCGCAACAATTTTAAAAAATTTCCACTTAGAAAAACCCGATTATCTATTAGGCGAACCTATTGTTGAATTATTCGATTAGTTGCCACGCAATTAAATAATTCAAAGTAGCAATCGTATAGATATATTTTTGTTTATAACTTTTCATTAAGAAAGAAAATAGTTTGTGAAGAAATGACTATTTATAAGTTAAATGATAAACAATTCAAAACTTTGCAAAAAGCAACCATAGAATATTTTAAAAATAACTGCATCAGACATAAAAATGAATAATTAGTAGTTTTCTAGTAGTTTGCAAAATGCCACTAAATGTGAGTAATTAATGCTCATCTCACAATGAAGTGTTTAGATATTTTTTGATATTAATTATAAATTTACTACGTAAAATCATTATTTTTGATATTTTAGTTAACATAATGGCAATTATGCGAAGTTGCTAAATATTAAAATTTGAGTGTGGAAATGTGGATATCTAATTTATAGGTACCCTTCTACTACTCTTCTTTAATATATCGATAATAATAGCCTTTTATTTTTAGTTTAATTTTTTTATTTTTTTATTTTTGTATGTTAAAACAAGTTTTTAGCCTAAATAACTTTTAAAGCATTCCTCAGTCAATGGATTGTCAATAGCTTCATGCTTTTTAATTAAGAATTCTTGATTAGCTTTTAGCACAGTAAGAAAGCCTTTTTCCAAATCTTCTTCTACTGCTTTAATTAGATTAGAAGAATCATAGCCCCTAGTAGGATCAACTTTATCTGACACATAAACAAGTTTTTCCAGCCAACTCATATTGGGTCTTCCTGTCGTGTGATACTTAATAGCATTTAGTATATCTTCGTCCTGAATCAAAAAATCTCTCTTGACGATTAATGATCCTAAGAATTGATGGTAAGAATAAGATCCAATACCTAAATACTGGGGATAATATTGTTTCATTAGCGCTAAACTCTTTCTGTCGCTTATTCCTTTGGCGATGTCGTGTAAAATAGCCGCTATATAGGCTTTTTGAGTGTCTAGAGAATGTCTTTTAGCGAGATTGAACGCTAGATGAGCCACCGACAAAGAATGCTTGAAACGGCTTCTTCCGATGTATTTTTTTATTTTCTTGATGAAATACAAATTGTGATCTTCAATATAATGCAAAACTTCTTCCTTGACGCATATCGAATGTAGTTCTCTTATTTCTGAAGAAGAGGCGTCAACCACCGGACCTTCAATTTCCATCATGTTATATTTTTCGATGTTTTCGCGATTAATAATGTATTTTGGTCTTTTATAGTACACTATTTGGGCATTGAGGGCGATTTGTTCTGGTCTAGCCCATAAGTGAAACGAGTTAGCTTGATCTTGACCAATTAGAAAATATAGTTTGTCATTTGGATATTTATTCTTAAAATATTCAACTGTTTGGAAAGAACGCGGTTGCTTTTTTTGTTCTAGCTCATAAGTATCGATAGAAAAATCTTTTTGGCCTTCTATTGCTAGTTTCAACATGGCTAACTTATGTTTAGAAGAAACCGAATCAGCTTTCCAAACCGCAATTTTAGCGGGTACAAAAATAACTTCACCTTTTAAAATTTTACGAGCTTGCTCTGCCATATTGATATGGCCTAAGTGAACAGGGTCAAAACCACCACCGAAAATTACTTTACTCATTATAATTTAATTTTTGGATTATCTTTATTTCTGCGAAACAAGACAAACACTCTTCCCACAACTTGAATTAACTCAGCATTTAAATTATTGGCGACGTCGATGGCCACCTCCATCATCGGTAAAGTGCAGCCTTTCATGACATCGACTTTAATCAATTCATGAGCGGTCAAAGCTTTATCTAACATGGAAATTAACGATTCAGAAATGTCATTTTTTCCGATTTGATATCTGATAGTTAGCGTCGAGGCTAAACTTTTTAATGTCAGTTTTTGTTTTGGAGATAACATGTTATCTAATTTTTGCTAGGCTTTCCTTTAGAGCCACTCCTTTGGGAATGCGAACGCGAATCACTTGTCCTTGAGCAACAAAAGATAACCAGCCCAGACCTTCGATAGCGATATCATGCCACTCATTATCATTTTCCATCGTATATTCAAACATATCGTAATCTAAATAACTCATCAACATTTCCGAAACTGGTCTAAGATAACGACGGATATTGTTTTCTACAATATATTCATCTAATTTTCTAGATTGAACCTTTCTTGTTTCCACTTTTTCAGCAGCATAAAAACGGTAAGTAGTTGCTTTACCTTTGATAATTTCAAAAGCCGCGAGAGAGCCAATCATCAAGGCATCGCCCGCCCCTAACGTGCGGGTCGTAACCTTGATAGTGTTTTTGGGAACGATTATTTTTAATACTTCTTTCTCCAACTTTCCCGCCGCGGAGGTATTTTGCGAAATGCCTGGCAGTTCATAAAAGAAAGAAGAGCGAGATAAGGGCACTTCTAAAACTTTCACTTGAGTTCCTGGATAGGTAATAGTTCTAATTTGACGATTGGTCTTATTTTCATAGACTTTTAAAAATCTGTTAATCAACGAGGTTTTGCCAGAAGAATTGTTGCCAATCATATAAACGTCATGCGCATTGCGATGAGCATTCACACTGCTAATTAATTCTTTAGGATCAATCTTGTCAGTGTTACTGAAAACGTGGATTGATTTCGGCTCAATATCATATTCTATGAATCGTTCTTTCAAATAATCGACTAGAGGTTGTTCTTTAACATTGGGAGGCAATAAATCGCGTTTTGTACCGATTACTGATATGTTCAATTTTTTAACTTTTTCCGCGATAGCTTTATTTAATGTTCCATTAAAAGAAAATAAATCCACCACCCAAACGATGGAAGCATCCGTCGCCACAGCGTCATCTAAAATTTTCAAAATATCTTGATCGATTTGTTGTTCGAGTTCACTATAATTAAAGGATTTCATCCTTTCAAAACACAAATCGCAGTAGATGGCTTGAATGGGCACCGCTCGATGTAAAGATTCGGGAATAATGTAACCTTTTTCTTCTGGATTATCACACTGTAAAATGGCACCGCAATGATAACAACGTAATACTCTTTTACTTTTTCCCATACTTTTTTCTCCAATCTGGCAGCCAGCCTTTTTTACTTAAATGATAGCGAATTGGTCTATCTAACAAACGATTAATATGCGTTGTCCATTGATCTTCTTTGACGATTTTTTCCGTTAAGACCACGCGAATATTAGCTCCTTTAGCGGCTAAAACATCAGTGATGAGTTGATCACCTATCAACATGGTTTCATTATTTTTTATGCCGTTTTTGTTTAAAAACCTCTTAATTTTAAAAGAAAACGGCTTTCTCGCGGAATATATGCAATCGACACCTAAAGCTTCAGCATATCCACAAACACGTTTACGGCAATTATTAGAAATCACGACTGGTTTGATATCTTCTTTTTTTAGGTCTTTTATCAATTTAATAGCTCGGTCGGTTGGATAATATAATCGATAACTATCCAAGGTGTTATCTAAATCGATTAGTAAGACGCGAACGTTGTTGGTTTTGTAGAAATCAGTGGAGATTTCATAAACTGATTGAGCGTGAGCGTAAGGGATGAATTTTTTGCACATATTTATCTATAAATAAATAATAACTTATGAAGATGATAAGTGTGAGCAATTATTTATTTTTCTTTATTATTATAAATAAAAATCAGTAGAAAAGCGAGAGGCATTTTTATTAAATTTTAATTAATGATTTTTTAAAAATTTATTGTATATAAAACAAAGTTTTATTATTTGCTAATATTTTACTAATTATTTACTAGTCAAATCTAGGCTTTTATTCGTTAGGATCATCAAATATTGAGATTTGCACAAAGCCATCTTTATCTTCTTTTTTTATCTTAGAAGAAGAATCGGCTTTTTCTTTGCCTAAAACTTTTTCTTCTTTTAACTTATTATCAGCGGATTTTTCTTGCTTTTTTACGGGGTGCGCGGTGGTTTTTTCATCGATGATTTCAATATTGGTATCCACCACATTAATAATTTGCGTTTTTGAAGGGATGTTGATATTTTTCTTAGCGTATCTATTCATATCTGTTAAAGAAATTTCATTTAATTCAAAAGGATGATAGGTATTATTGTTCAAGAATAGATTTACTTTTAGTAAATCTAAATTAGGATCTATCTTAAAAGCACTGACGATTTTATGCACATCCTTTTTAAAACAAGGCATAATCAACTGAGATTTTCCCAGCCGAGGAGTGAGGTTGAGACGACTATTATCTAAAATCCTATAATGTCCTTTGTTAGTGAAAGCGATGACTTTATTTTTTTCAACCGTATCAAAAGCTATTAAGGCCACGGCGATATTTTTACCTAAATCCGCCATTGATTTCACACCACCAGCTTTGCTGGTCAATAATTTTAATTCGTTTTCATTAAAATAAGTAGCGTATCCATTACTTGATAAAACAAGTAAATTGCTATTACCGGTCAAAACTTGGAGGTCGCTGACTTCATCTCCATCAGCGAGACGCATATTGCATATAGGACGAGAGCGTTTTCTAGTTTCTATAGCGTTCAATGGCATCCTTTTTATTTGTCCTTTTTTTGTTAAAATGGCCAAATTAACACCTTTTTTGAATTCAGAAATTGCTAGACCTTTAATAATTTTTTCTCCTGATTCTAAATTTGAGAAAGCATTTAAATGTGCGCCTTCTTCTTTCCATTTATTCTCGACAATTTTATGAACAGGAACGCAAATATAATTGCCTTGATTTGTGAAACAAATCAAATAATCAGTGGTACACACTTTGCCCGAAGCAATTAATTCATCGCCCTCTTTTAAACCGGGGAAGACATTGTTACTGCTACTGCGATATGATTTAAGACTTGAACGCTTTAAATAACCGTCTCTAGTTAAAGCGATCATCACATCTTCTTTAGCAATTAATTTACGTTTATCTATCGGAGCTAAGTCTTCTTTTTCTTCAATGGAAGTACGACGATTATCTCCATATTTATCAGCAATACTTTTCAAAACTCTAATTATCACTCGATTTAATTTCGCTTCATCGCCCAAGATTCCTTCTAAAATAGCGATGTTTTTTACTAATTGTTTCTTTTCGTTTTCTAAAATAGTTTCGTCAGTATGACTCAATTTATATAATGGCATAGTGACAATTGCTTCCGCTTGTTCGTTAGAAAAATCATATTTTTTCATCAAATTGACTTTACTATCAGCTTTGTCTTTGCTTTTTTTAATGATTTCAACCACTTCGTTAATGTGAAGTGAGGCCTCAATTAAACCTTCCACGATATGGAGTCTCGATTTAAATTTTTCCAGCTCAAATCTACTTTTTCTAGTCTCAACCTCCACTTGATGCGCAATATAAGCATCGACATAAGTCAACAAATCTAGAGTTTTTGGCCGACCATTTACTATCGCCACCATATTAGCGCTGTAAGAAGAGACTAAACCCGTTTTATTTTTTAAATATCTTAGTAATAATTCGCCATTGGCTTCTTTTTTACAATCCACCACAATGCGAATACCATTCCAATCAGACTCATCTCTCACTTCTAAAAGACCATCTACTGCTTTGGAATGAATAATTTTATCGATTTCAAAAACTAACTGATTTTTTTGAGCTTTATAAGGGATTTCGGTAATAATTATTTGCTGATTATCATCGTTTTCCACTATTTCTGCGCGACAAGAGACCTCGATACGACCCCGTCCCGTTAGATACATATTTTTTAAGCCTTCGCTTTGATAAATGATTCCACCACCAGGAAAATCTGGTCCTAAAACATATTGCATCAATTTTTCGGCGGTAGCAGTTTTGTGACCAATCCGATAAATAACCGCACCGATAATCTCTTTGAGATTATGTGGAGGGATTTCTGTCGCCATTGCGACGGCGATACCTTCGGTACCATTCGCGAACAAATTAGGAAAACGAGCAGGTAAAACCGTTGGTTCAAATTCTGTATCATCAAAATTTAATTGCATATCGACCGTTTTTTTATCGATATCGCGAATCAATTCATTGGATAATTCACTTAAACGCGATTCCGTGTAACGATAAGCGGCAGGAGAATCGCCATCGATACTGCCATTGTTACCTTGAAAGTCAATTAAAGGATAGCGAACTTTCCAATCTTGACTCATTCTCGCTAGGGCATCATAAATCGAAGCGTCGCCATGTGGGTGAAAAGTCCCCATGACCGCTCCGACGGTGTGGGCACATTTTCTCGTCGGTTTATTAAAAACGTTGTTGCTTCTGAACATCGAATAAATAATTCTTCTTTGAACGGGTTTTAATCCATCTCTGACATCGGGAATGGCCCGATCTTGGATGACATATTTAGCATAGATGGCATAGCGTTCGCCCATGACCTCTTCCATCGGTTGAAAAGAGATGTTCTCGGTAAAATTTTCTTCGACTACATCAACTTTTTTTCTAGCCATAAATTATTTTACCTCCTTGATAAAGGTATCGACTTTGCCAAAGTCAACATTCTCTTCTACCCACGCTCTTCTTAAACTGGTATCTTTTCCCATTAGGACATTAACTCTTCTTTCAGCGAGAAAAGGGTCATCGATACCGACTTGAATTAATACTCTAGTTTTAGGATCCATGGTCGTTTCCTTTAATTGGACAGCATTCATTTCCCCTAAACCTTTGTATCTGTTAATCTTATAGCCACTACCAATTTTTGCCTTGGCTTTTTCTAGTTCAATGTCATCCCAAGCATATTCTTGAGTGACTTTGTTGCCCTCTTCTTTATACACTCGATATAAAGGTGGAGCTGCAATGTATATGTGACCATTAGTGATAAGTGGTCTCATATAATGATAGAAAAATGTTAGTAATAAGGTTTGGATATGAGCACCATCAGTATCCGCATCAGTCATGATAATAATTTTGCCATATTTTAAATCTTCTAAGTCAAAACCTTGGCCATAACCTGAACCAATCGTGTTGATAATTGTGGCAATTTCTTCATTTTGGACCATTTTTTCGACGGGTATCGAGTCCGTATTTAAAGGCTTACCACGAAGTGGTAGTATAGCTTGATGCATCCGATCTCTACCTTTTTTAGCCGTACCTCCAGCAGAATCGCCTTCGACGATAAATAATTCATTTTTCTCATATTCTTTGCTTAATGCTGGAGTTAATTTATCGCTCAAAATTAAATCTTGTCGCGGTTTTTTATTAGTTCTCGCTTCTTCTTTAGCTTTTCTAGCGGCAATTCTAGCGGCTTGAGAAGCTAGACATTTATTAATCAAATTGATAGTAAATTCTTTATTTTCGGTAAGATAATAAGTTAACTTATTATAAATGAAATTTGAAACAACGGAAGTAGCTTGCGGCGTCCCTAATTTACCTTTTGTCTGCCCTTCAAATTCGAGAATTTTTTCTGGTATTTTTAAAGAAATTACCGCGGTCAATCCTTCTCTAATATCGTTGCCTTCGAGTTTTTTGCCTTTGGCAAGTTTGAAATTTTCGGCAAAATCATTGACCGCTTTAGTTAAACCCAGACGAAAACCAGTTTCGTGAGTGCCTCCATCTCTAGTTCTCAAATTATTGACGTAAGAATAGATGGTTTCATTATAATCATCGTTACAATATTGAAGAGCAACTTCAATATCGATTTGCGTATCAGAATCCGTATCGTTAAAGTAGATGATTTCACACATGGGATTTTTGTTAGTGTTAACGTAACTGATGTATTCAATTAAACCATTATGGTACAAAAAACTTACACTTTGTTCGGTTTTTTCATCGAACAAAACAAATTCAACGCCTTTCATCAAGAAAGCGCTTTCTTGTAAACGACTCGCAATCGTATCCCATTTAAATTCTATGTTAGGAAAGATGGTACTATCGGGTTTAAACCGCACATAAGTACCATGTTTTTTTGTTTGACCGATTATCTCGAGTGGTACGACTAATTTACCACCATTCTCAAATCTTAAATGATAGACATTGCCGTCCTTATAGACATTTATGTCTATCCATTCACTTAAAGCATTGGTGACAGAAGCGCCAACACCATGTAATCCGGCTGCACTTTTATAGGCTACACTGTTAAATTTACCACCAGCGTGTAGCTCAGTAAAAACTATTTCAACCGCCGGTCGCCCTGTCTCTTTATTGATGCCGACGGGGATTCCTCGTCCTTCATCAAGCACCGAAACCGAACCATCATTATGCATGGTTACAGTAATTTTATCTCCATATCCAGATAGAGCTTCGTCGACAGAATTATCGATGACTTCCCACACCAAATGATGTAGTCCTTGACTATTGGTCGAACCTATGTACATCGCTGGTCTTTTTCTGACTCCATCTAGACCTTTCATGACATGGATATCATCGGCTGTATATGTTGTTTTTTTATTATCTGACACTGTGTATACCCTTTGCAAGTCTTAATTATATACAAATTAAGTTGCAATGTTAACTTTCAATTGATGTGGGACTTTTTTGTCCTTGCTCACTTCTTATTCTAGTGAATTCCTCTTTTAGTTCAACTTCTATCTCATTTGGGGTCTTACATTTAAGAACGAATCTAGGCATATT
>DURD01000013.1 GCA_012837435.1 Erysipelotrichaceae bacterium | reverse complement strand
TATCAGTTAAATGTGGCATAAAAAATAAAAAACCTCCTTTTTGTTACCTACAGGAGATTTCATTATATCTTATTAGACTAAAATCAGCTTTTTAATAGAAAACGGAAATTACTTTAAGAATTCGGAGCATTTTATTTTTAAAAATAAATCAATTGACATCCAGCCCAATAACAAGTAATATTTTTATCGGCACAAAAAAAGCTGAATTAGCAAAGTCCCCGGTAAGGAAAAGTTAGTTTGGTAAAGGAGGATTTAAGTTATGCAACGTCAAACTACAATTGCAAAAACAAATGAAATCCAAAGAAAATGGTATGTCGTTGATGCCGCGGATAAACCATTGGGAAGATTAGCCACCCAAGTCGCTCAAGTTTTAATTGGTAAAAATAAACCGATTTGGACACCAAACGTCGACTGTGGTGACTATGTTATTATCATTAACGCCAATAAAGTATCCCTTTCCGGTGATAAGGTAAATAACAAAAAGTATTACAACGTTTCTCGTTACCCTGGAGGCTTGCGCACTCGGACTGCAGGCACAATGCTTGAAAAATATCCAGTAGAAATGATTGAACGTTGTCTTCGTGGCATGATGCCCAAAGGTCGTTTAGGTCGTCAAATGATAAAGAAGCTCTTTGTCTACGCTGGCCCAGAACACAAAAACGAAGCTCAAAAACCTGAAGTTCTTGAGCTCAAATTATAGGAGGCCTATTTATGGCAAAGAACACTGATCTTCAATATTACGGCACTGGAAAGAGAAAATCTTCAATCGCTCGTGTCTATGTTACTGCTGGTACAGGTAAAATCGTTGTGAATGGCCATCCAGTAGATGAATATATGCCTTATGCAACGTTGGTTCTCGATTTAAAACAGCCACTAGTTTTAACTGGCACAGAAAACAAATATGATATTCGCGCGGAAGTGAAAGGTGGTGGCTTTACAGGTCAATCTGGTGCTATCCGCTTAGGAATTACAAGAGCTCTTCTTCAAGCTGGTTGCGATCGTGCAATTCTCAAAGCTGCGGGCATGATTACTCGTGATTCCCGCAAGAAAGAACGCAAGAAATACGGTCTTAAAGCCGCTCGTAAGGCGCCGCAATTTAGTAAACGTTAATTTTACTGTTTCAAAATGAAAAAAAGGAAGGCAAATCTTCCTTTTTTTGTCGAAAAAACGACTATAAATAATCGTTGATTTTGATAATCCATTGTTGTATATTATTAGCGCTGTCTTTAAGAAGGCATGGGCCCATAGCTCAGTTGGTTAGAGCGCGCCCCTGATAAGGGCGAGGTCGATAGTTCAAATCTATTTGGGCCCACCAGCTTAAGCGTATTAGGTAATAAAATTGATAATCTGTCATACCTTAAAACATAAAAAATTGCGCAAAAAAATCTCTTATTAAAAAACAAGATTGGAACCATTAAGATGTGGTTCTTTTCATTTACGCATGAAATTTTGCACGAATTCTTTACCTTTGAGTCTATTCTTAATCAATATTTAGTCGTATAATTTAGTAAAGATTCTCAGATTCCTATGGAAAAAAAATATAAAATTCGCGCTAAAACATTTATAGCATATATTGTTTTGCAAGCGTTGTTATCAATACTTCTTTTAGTGATTTCTTCTACGGAAGGAGTTTCTCATAGCGCTTATTCATTACCAATCTCACAGAGTTTAGTTTCGTGTGGTCCGTGTGTATTGATTGGGCTAGTAAATATATTCTTACTCTTTGCGTACGCTGAAAAGAATAGGAAAATTTTGATGATAACAGGACTGACGTTATCCTTAGTTTCGCTTTGCTATTACGCTGTATGGTTCGTGCTTATTTTCGTCCGCAATATGAATGCTATGATGTTGAGAATTAGTAGAGCATCCGCTTCCATAGATGACTATGTCCTACTTATTTCATATTTTGGATTCACAATTGCAATTATTATGTCCACCTTGATATGTTATTTTCTTTTTCATGCTTACATCGTAAAAAATGAAACGCTTGATTCCATAGATTAAAGTCAAAGGCGAATAATAATAAAAACACGAAACAACTGATTGTCAAAAAAATATATACCGCTAACTTTCGTCATTACTTTTTATTGATAAATAATAACGATTTTGTTATATTGTTTAGGCGCTGGAGACTTAGTTCAGCGGGAGAACGCTTCCTTCACACGGAAGAGGTCGTAGGTTCGAATCCTACAGTGTCCACCAAAGATGCCGTCTTAGCTCAATTGGCAGAGCAGTTGATTTGTAATCATCAGGTTGTTGGTTCGATTCCGATAGACGGCACCAAAAGTCAATTAATGGAGGGACCACCCTCCCTTTACTTTGCGCCTGTGGCGGAACTGGTAGACGCGCTAGACTTAGAATCTAGTGAGGAGGCTCGTGCAGGTTCAATTCCTGTCAGGCGCACCATTATAGAAAAAACATCTTAATAAATTACGACAATTAATACTCGTAACAGATTGAAATAATTGTCGTTTTTTAGTGCTCAATAATTCAATTATGAAAAATAAAATCACTTTATTTTTTTATTGTCTTTCATCAATAATGCTATAATTACGGTAAGAATAGAGGTTTATAAAACATGAAAAAAGTTTTTGTTTTCTCTTTGGTGACTCTTCTAATGTGTTCGGCTTGTAAATTTAGTTTTGATAAGGACGACCATGATGTTCGTTTCCTGAACGAACCAACTAAGACTTTTAACAATCAAAAAGTAGATTTGGATAACCATTATGTTAATTCATTAAAGGAGTTCGCTTCCAGTTTTTATAAGCAAATTAATGAAGGAGAGAACGAGATATTTTCACCCATCTCTATCGCTACTTGTTTCTCCATGCTGCTAGATGGGGCGAAAGAAGAAAGCCAAACAGAGTTAGAGGTGTTTTTGCACTATAACGATAGTTTCAATCATCTTAATGAGATTAAAAATATGCTTTTAAATAGCGCAATCAGTAGAACAGATCCTGATGTCATACTAGATATCGCACAATCTCTGTGGGTCGATGATTCGTTTGAAAACGCTATCAATCAAGACTATGTGGATAAGTTAACGGATTATTACTATGCTGAGGCCATGCAGGGTAAGTTAGCTGGTGAAATAATGCATAATGCTCTCGCCGATTACATCAACAAGAAAACCTACGATTTCTTTGATTTGACCGGCGAAGACTTTAAAGACTTCGATGGGGTGCTGTGGTTATTAAACACCATTTATTTAAAATCGCCTTGGAAAACTCAATTTAATGAAAATGACAATGTAGAAGATACTTTTTCAAACTTGAGTGGTGGGGAAACAAATGTTACTTATATGGTCAAGACCCTAGACAACGATTATTACTACGACGAGAACTACTTAATATCTTCGTTTGACTTAGAATCCTCTTTGAAGCTCAATGTTCTCTTACCAAACGAAGACGCGGATTATCAAGCAATTTTAAGCAATGATGAAAATATTTCTAGTTTGCTGAATTATCATCTGGAAAGCCCCAACAAATCAAGAGGTTGTATGCATTATCGCCTTCCACAGTTTAGATTGACAGAAAATTATAATTTAGAAGAAATTTTGCAAGAAATGAATGTCAAAAAAATATTTAATCCTGAAGAAGCTAATCTCAAAGGTATTTGTGATTTGCCTAATGTAGGAAATCTATATGTCGGAAAAGCCGTACATGGAGCGGGTATTGCGGTTGATAATAACGGCGTGGAAGCGGCGGCGTATACTGTTATAGACATTAGAGAGAGTTCGTCAGGACCAGAAGGTAACGAAGATGTCTATTTTTATGTCAATCGACCTTTTGCTTATACGATTACTAGTGGCGATGACCTACCATTATTTATGGGGGTAACGTATAGTCTTTAACAACGAAAATGCTATAATGGCAGCGAGGATTGAGATGTAAAATATATGAAAAAGGTTTTTGTTCTTTCTTTAGTAACTCTTCTAATATGTTCGGCTTGTAAGCCTAATCTTAATAGTGAAAACTATAGAGATTATTTGATGAATAAGCCTCAAAAGACCTTTAATAGTCAAAAAAAGGATTTAAATGAAGATTATATCAATTCGTTGAAAGAGTTCGCTTCTAGTTTCTACTTGCAAGTTAGTGATGGAGAGAACGAAGTATTTTCACCGATCTCTATCGCGACCTGCTTCTCTATGTTGCTAGATGGCGCGAAAGAAGAAAGTCAAACAGAGTTAGAAACTCTTCTACATTACAATGATAGTTTCAATCACCTCGAGGAAATTAAAAATATGCTTTTAAATAATGCGATTAACAAAGTAGAACCAGAGGTGATACTCGATATCGCACAATCTCTGTGGATTGATGACTCGTTTAAAAACGCTATCAAGCAAGATTACGTAGATAAGTTGACGAACTATTATTACGCAGAAGCGATGCAAGGCGAATTAGCTAGTGAAACGATGCATAATGCTCTCGCCGACTACATTAACAAGAAAACTTATGATTTCTTTGATTTGACTGGTAAAGACTTTGAAGACTTCGGTGGAATATTGTGGTTGCTAAACACTATTTATCTGAAATCGCCATGGGTAACTCAATTCAGTGAAGGGGAGAATATAAAAGACAATTTTTCGAATTTGGATGGAAGTCAATCAATTGTTACTTACATGGTTAAGAACATGGAGAATGATTACTACTATCACGACGATTATCTCATATCTTCATTTGACTTAGAATCCTCCTTGAGAATGAACGTTTTGTTGCCCAATGAAAATACTGATTATCAAGCAGTATTAAATAACGAAGAAAACATTGCTAATTTGCTGAATTATCACCTCACGAAATTTCCCGATAAAACAAGGGGCAAAATGCATTATCGTCTTCCGAAATTTAAATTGATGGGAAGTTATGATTTAAAAGAAGTCTTGCAAGAAATGAATGTCAAAAAAATATTCAATCCTGAAGAAGCTAATCTCCAAGGGATCTGCGAATTAT
>DURD01000012.1 GCA_012837435.1 Erysipelotrichaceae bacterium | reverse complement strand
CTTTGTTTTTCCCCATACGTGTTTCTCTCCTTTCTGATGGGTAGCAAGAGGCAATAACATTATATTGTATAGGAAAGACTAAATTAGACTTTCATTTATTAAGTTGCGTTTAGTTTTACAATTGACGCACATCAATTGAAAGCTAACAAAAGGTATCTATAAAGAAGTTATTATGGAACAATATGACAAAATATGTTAATTTAGGAAAAACGATGTTTGCAAAAAAGGCATTTAAAACATATAGCGTTTGCTACAAAGTGAGGGTTTTATGAAAAAGATTATGATTGTTTTTGGGCTCTCGTCATTATTATTTATTTCTACACCAAGTACTCCACATATTACAAACAAAACATCAAAGAATGCTTCTGTTGCTACTTCTTTAAAAATCCCTCAAAAGAGAAACACAATTAGCGACAATCAATCTTCGAATTGCTATAACATTAGTTTGGAAAAGGGAGAAATTGAGTTTAATATCCATGATGTTCTTTCTGAAAAAAACACTTACCTTCAAAATATGCTGACAGCATTTGATGATGAAACAGATGAATATGAAAAAATAACAAAATTGTGTAGTGTTACGGAAAGATGCATTGCGAATTGTAATCCAGAACAGGTCACATCATTAAGAGAAATTGCTGAACTAGCAAGAAACAGCGATTTTTTAGGAACTAGGTCTACAGATGATGTCATCGTTATAGGTGCACTCGCTTATTTTGCGTTGAATAAATATGACTTATCATATGAACTTTTAGCACATGCTTTTGATGATGTAGTTGAACAATCCCCAAACTACTATGTTCCCGTGCACGGTTACCGAGTTTTTCAATCAGATTTAACCTATTTAATAGCAAATGATCCATCAAATACTCCACTTGGTTTTATTGCAAATAATCCAGAGTTGGAGGGAACTTATATTTTTGATGATGGCAATGGCGCCAAAAACATCCGATATCCATCGATAGGGAATTCCTATGAACAAGATTTGCGATTTGCAATACAAACATTTGATTTTACTAAAACGAATAAAAAGGTAACTATTAAAGATAGATATGATTTTGAACCAAACAAGTTTGATGGACTTGAAGGTTATGTAATTAATTATCTGTACAGCTTGCAGCTACAAGAAATATTAAAAGTGTATGATTTTCGTATTACTTACGACTTCTCACACTTTTTGCGTTTAAAAACCATTAATAAATCAAATTCTGTTTGGACGATAGAAGTAAAAAATCCTAACCCCGCACCGGTTGAGTTCATATATAACAAAAAAATGTGCCATTTCGACGATGCTAAAAACTGGACAAATCTAATCGATGTTTCTTACAAAACTGTTCTTGGTAACTCCACCGAGATTGTTACTATAAGTGAAAATTTGGTTGCTACGAGTGTCAGTTTTTCGTTCTTTAATGGTTCAACTAAATATATGATTTACGGCGATGGACTATCTGACAACGGCATGATTGACTTCAGAATTAATCAAAAGGTCCAAACATACAACAGCAGAATTCGTCTCATGGGTAAAGATGGCAATAAATGGCTAATTAAATTAAAGAATACGACTAGCAATCAAATGTTGGTCGAATACAACATAAAAATGTGTTTTCATTCTGATGCTCAAAATTGGACTGGACTTCTTGATTTGACGGATTTTTATATGCAAGCAGGTGAAACGAGTTATATCTACATTTCTGAAAATGGAACGGCCACCTCGATTGCAATAACTTTAAGTGGGCAAACATTAAATTGTAGTTATTATGCAAACAATTTAAGTACAAGCGGTACAATGTCCTTAAATTCGTCATCGAGATCTTCTAGGATAAGAATTGAAAACAAAGGGAAGTCTGGGGCAAAATGGAACATTAGGGTTAAGAACCCAACTAACTATAACATAACGGTTCATTATAACTGTAAAATGTGCTTCGAAAATGATGCGAAAAATTGGACGGCTCTTGGCAACAACGAACGCAATGTTGTTGTGGAACCTCATCATTATGTAGACATCCAGATCAGCGAGAATTGGTTTGCAACGCACATTACGTTAAGTTATATTTCTGGAAGCATGAGATACATAACTTATGCTAATGAATTGAGTACAAACAAATCAATTCATATATATTGGAACACGAAGAGCGCTTAAAAATGACAACCAATTTGATTAAAAAAGTATACGTTTTTGCGCTTTCTATAACGTGCTTAACATTTGCCGGTTGCAAATTTTATGGGACCGTAAGCTATATTGATGAATACGAAACCGAAACCGAAGAAGGCGCAATAGAACGATTGAGAAATTGGGATATTGACTTGCCAGACAACGCAACCCTTATCACAAGATATTATGGCAAAAACAAAGGATGGGATGGTGGCTTTGACGGAATATATTATCAATTTGAAGTAGACAAAAGTTTTTGTTTCGATACTAATGTTTTATCGTCGGATTTAGAATCTTTTAATAAGGTCTTTGGGAACTTTTATGATGCCCATGAAGATTTTGATGAAGACAAGCCAGATTTTGAAACTGACATGTCGTGTTTAATTTCTGTAAGGCTCAAAAGCCTTCACGAAACAAACGATAATGATGCATCAAGTTATACTCACGTTTATTTGGAGAATGATGCTGAATATCTAAGAAGGGAACAAGTTGGTGATAAAATATTCGTTGGAAAAGGATATTTTATTCTCCAAGAAAACGACCATAATTCTAAATACCTATATTCCTTCTTTAGAATTGATAGTTCGGAACGAAGAGTTACTATTATTAAATAGTAATAAAGGTTTTGGAAACGGAGTGAATGGCGCCATTAACCAACAAAAAATTATGGATAATGGCGAATAAATATGCTTCTGATGATAATCTGGGCTCAAACGCCCTTTGTTATAAAATCCAAGAAGAGAAAAGGCAAAGATTTACAATGTCTTTGTCGTTTTCAATAAAGAAACTAGGATTGTTGACATTGCTATTTTTACTTTATAAAAAACTGAACTTATAAAGTGTGCCCATGTATGAAATTGAGAGCAGCGGCGAATTTAGCCGCCTTCCTTGACACGCTAGTCCAAATTGTTGATATTAGCTTCAACAAGGAGGATTTCATTTATGCCAAGGAGTATGAAAATGGCGAAAATCAAGAGAATATTAAAACTCGCTGAAATCAACCCTAATTTCAGTAGTAGAACCATTAGAAAAATAGTTAACTGTTCTGAAGACACAGTTGGTTTCATCCTATCAGCAGCGGCTTCGCTCCCAATTAAATACGATTCCATCAAAGATTTAGATGAAAAAGAAATTCACGAACTTTTTTATCCAAATAACAATTCCTATCATGGTGTGCCTGAACCGGATGTCAATTGCTGCATTAAAGAGCTCAAGAAGAAACACGTTTTAGTCAAACTGTTTCATGAGGAGTATTTAGAAAAGTACCCTAATGGTCTTAAATAGACTCAGTTCAAACAGAGGATATTAAAAGCGACTTCAGCAAAAACCATTACCGCGCATTTTGAAAGAAAACCAGGCGAAAGGATGGAAATTGACTGGTCAGGTAATAAAGTTCATCACAGGAAATACGAAGTTGAAAAGAAACATTTGTTCAATTATATTTGTTGCGCTTGGCTTTTTGCTGGCGATTGAATTTATTATTTTTGCAGCCAGTTATACAGCCGTGTGGTTTATCGCAAATCATATTATTTCTAATGAGTTCCATTTCTT
>DURD01000011.1 GCA_012837435.1 Erysipelotrichaceae bacterium | reverse complement strand
TAGGCAATTATCTTTATTCAAAATCATAGATTTTGTTTAACAAAAAGATTAATTAAATATATTAAAAGATTATAAAAAAATAAGCCAAAAATTAGCTCAATTTTTTTGCAAAAAGGGGGAACTCAAACGATTAAGTTATGGCAGCACTAAATGAATTGGAAACACTTGTTTTGCAAATTTTTCAAAAATACCAACGTGTTTCCAAATTAATTCAAAAAGATTGACACGAGATGGTAATTTTTCGAAAAAAGTACTGAGTGTTTTAATCTAGTTAATCCTATCATCTTTTATTGGTTGTTTTTGCAATTATTTTTGTCGTTTTATGCGTAAAACATATTTTCTTAAAACTGATAAGGTGTTTGACCTATATAGAGGCGCTATCAAGATAATAAAATCAAAATCAAGTTCCATGAATTCATCTTCATCAATGCGCAAATCATCAAATAGCATTATCTTTAAATCTTTGATTGATCTAACTGGATACTTCGAGTATAGAGTGTCGCACAGTGCTTTTTCTTTTCGAGCTATCTTATATCTAACACCTTTTTCATTAGTGAGATATGTTATGCCGTATGAAAATACTTTATCTGGCACACTCCGATATTCAAAAGTAGCATTTTTAAGTTGATAACGTTTATTGTTCTTTTTACCAAAGCACGCCGAAGTGTAAACTGAAACATATTCTGGAATCAAACCATAGTAACTAAGTGCATATTCAAAAGATAAGTATGATGGTCCGTAACACACGTTCGCTATCACTGGACCATCTACTTTTAAATCATCAGTGTATAGTCCTCGTTTTATCCGAATCAAATTGTTCTTCTTTGTTTCAATACTTATTTTTTGATTGATATTCGAATAATTTTTATATTTTGTTTTAAGTGCCTGCATATCATAAATCATTGTCGATTTGCCACCTTTAATCTTACTTTGTAATATTTTTGTGGAAAATCAACAAAATAATGATAACTATTTAAATTGTTTTATTTTTTATTTTAAATTGAAAAAAGGCCAGGCATTTTAATCTACCAATTATATTTTTGTATGAATTCTATTCGCTCTTCATGTCGATAACTTTAACTTCATTTAAGGCGACTTCTTTGCTCAACATAGCGGAATCGGTAATAGCTTTAATGATGTTATCGTTTTTAACACCTAAGACCTCACAGCCTTGTTCCTTTTCAATGAACAAGTTAGAGCATTGCAGTGTTTTAAACTTCACCATATTTAAACCAGGTTCTATGCCTCTTTTTTTGTATTTTCTCATGATGTTCATGCCACCGAGAGTGTATAAGAACGAAGGGATATTTATGACCTTAAGATTGTCTTTTCCTAATCCTTTTGCAAACAATGGGAGGAGTTCGTTCCAAGTCATATTGAAGTAACCGATGGGGTAGCAATTGCCCCCTCTATTTATTTCAATCGCTCCAGCGATAGCTTCACCAACCTGTTTAACGGTAACCATAGTTGTGCCACCTTTAGTGTAGAAAATAGAATTTTTAGCTTTTAGAATCATCTCTGCGAGAAAGACCCAGACAGGTTTTCTTCCCTTTTGAACTCCAAAGATATAAGGTAATTCGAGAATAGCGACGTTCATCTTTCCATCTTCTGCGAATGATAACGCCACTTTTTCTTGATCGATGCGTGAACGAATGTATGGGTGATATTTCTCTAAATTCCATTCCGGATGTTTTTTGGCAAAATGAGAAAAATAAGAACCGCAGATAACAGCGTGTTTGACGCCACTTCTTTTGCCTAACTTAAGTAAACGCTGTATCGAATCTATGTTGTATTTCTTATATAAATCATAAATCGGTGGTTCGCCTTCTACTCTTTCATCGATGCCTGCCGCGAAAACAAATCCTTCACAACCTTTCATTCTATTTAGGATTTCTCTATCGGTCATTTCTAAATAGTTACCGAGTTCCACTTTCATTTTAGGATTCAGCTTAGCGCCTTTTGGTAGAGGTGGAAGCGATAAGGTTGTGACCTCGTGTCCTCTTCTAATTAGTTCATCCGCGGCTTGACTTCCTAGTAAGCCAGTTCCACCAATCATAAATATTTTCATAGTTTACCTCCTTATTCGTAAATATTTTTTATTCGTTTTTATATATTCGTTTGGTTTAACGATTCATCGTTAGAGCATTTAAAAGAAGTGATGGAATAACGTTTCTTTAGATCTGTTTTGGTTGAAAGAGTTATTCGCTATCTATATTCTACTTAAATATTCTTAGGCATGTACATGAGAAACGGTGAAAAATATTTTTTGATATACAAACTTATTTTTAGTTAATGAAAGCAGATGCCTATTTAAAAGAATTTTTACTTAATCCTAACGAGAAAGGCAAAATGGCAATAAATGATATAGAAACAATAAAAAGAGGACCGCTGATGAATGAAAAACCGATAAAATTTGCCAGCATAAATTTTATTAGATTCAGTAAAATTACATTGAAAGCGATAGGGATAATTATAAAAGCAAGGACAAAACAAAATCGCAGCAACAAAGAAACATTTTCTCTTAGTGTGTATATACTTATTATCCTAATCTCTTCCTCTTTTTTGCTCAACAAAGCGAGATGAATGGATATTTGAACAATTAAAGAAAATAAAATCGCCACTATAGAAAATGTATTAAGCATAGTAAATAAGGAGTGATATCTACTGATTATTGAATTATATCTTGTATGAAAACTAACATAATCTGCTCCATGTTTTGTGCACACAGAAACCACATTATCCTCAACTTTTTTATCATATTCTTTTGTGGAGATCATCGAATAACAATTTACGGCTTGGAAAGGCGTAAGTTGTTCACTCACACTTTTTGAACAAAAAACATACGAGGATAAAACGTTTCCAGAATATACAGGTGATAGCAATCCTGCTGTGCTTTTTTCAACAAAAACACCGCTTACTCTCATTTCCATAACATATTCATTTCTGTAATAGATACTAACAGTTTTACCTACGGCACTTGAATAATCTTTATCCGTTATCCCAAACAAAGTGTCGCACATTTTATCAAAAATAATTAAAGAAGAAGTATCGCCATAAATTATCTTTTTGTTTCCAATGACTTTTGTTAATTCATAATCGTCATATTGAAAAACAGAGTAATTACCACTTCCTTTATTGCCAGCTAAATCAAACAAAAATTTTTTGCCAGTTGATATTTGAACATTATTTAATTCATTACCTAAAAAAAGAGGGTCATTAAAAACTTTGCTTTCGGGATAGTATTCTCTAACATATACTGAATTTTTATTTAAGTAAGAATTAGCATATCTAGCATTCTCTTTTAAACATTCAACAAAAAAGAAACCCGTACACCCAAAAAATTGCAGAGCAAAACAAATTAAAATTCCAAACACTGATAGTTTAGTGGGTTTAAAAACAAATTTTGAAATTAATCTAGCTTCTTTCACGTATTGCTCCATCTTCTATTCTATAAACCGTATCAAACCTATTAGACAACGATTCTCTATGAGTGACCATGACGATAGAAATGTGATATTTGCGATTAATTAGGTTTATAAAATCCATGAATATAAAAACGTTTTTATCATCCAGTGATGCTGTGGGTTCGTCGGCAAAAATAATCTCTGGCTTTGTAATAAGAGCTCTAGCTAGAACGATACGTTGCTTCTCTCCCCCTGATAAAACATTTACCTTTGTATCTAACAAATCGTCTATATCTAGTACCTCAATAATTTCTTTTAAATATTGTTCGTCTACTTTCTTTTTTGAAAAATTAAAAGGCAAGAGGATGTTTTCTCTCGCGGTCAAATAATCAATTAGATAAACATCTTGAAAGATGAAAGATGAAAAAGATTTTATTGTTTCCCAACGTTTGGAAACAGGAACTTCTTTATCGTTAAGAAGCCATTTTCCGTCAAAACATTTATCTATTCCCATCATCAATTTCAAAAGGGTGGTTTTTCCTGATCCCGATTCGCCCACAATCATGATTTTATCTCCATTTTTGAGGGAGATTTTCGAATTGGTATAAAGAACTTTGTTTTTAAATTGTTTATTCTTTATTTCCAAAACTAAAGATTCAAATTTAGTACTCATATTCACCTCGCTGAAAAAACATTTGATATAAAATAGCTATAAGCGGAATGATTAAAATAGAAAAGAATATAAAATAATCCATTATTGTCAAAAGCATAATATCTAAAGCGATTCTAACGATCACAGATAGAGCATACCCTCCTAATAGTGGCAAGACGATTATCGCAGTCCATATTTTAACTAAATCGATAAACATATAAAGTCGAGGTTTTTGAAAATAAATTTTCTTGATATGCATTTCTTTTTTTAGTCTGTTCGATAATAAAAAACTACCAAATTGAATTAATAAAAAAAATAAAATGCAGGGGAGCAACATCAGCCTTGAAGAAAAAGAGACTAGAGCTCTATTTTCCATTAAATAGTTTTCCTTGATATTTTTACCAATTTCATCAGCGTCATATTCAAACTGTATATCGTTAAGTTTATTTAAATCATACGTTGCTTGTATAGTAGTATCTTCATCTAAAATATTGAAATTAGTAAAACAAACAACCACATTTTCTTCCAAAGTCAGATCTAAAAAAGGATTCATAGTTGGAAAGGCAAAATTCACAAAATCTCCATAATAAAAAGCGTGTTCTTTATACATCAACGGTTTTAGAAACCCTTCAATATTAGTGTAGTAACAATTGTTGGTGACAGCACCATCGTAATCAAAATTAATATAAGTATCAAAATAAGGAATTCCAAAAATAGTAGGGTTTCCATTACAAATAATTAGAAGAAAATTTTTATCATCTGAACAAGAAAGTTCGCTGTAATAGATACACGAACCGTCTTCATCAAAATGATTTATATTTTCATGATAATCTCTGATTGAATCGTCTCTGTAAACAAAATTATCACTCAAAAAGACATATTTATCCAATCTGTTTAATGTATAAGAATTGATGTAATTAGAGATAGAAGGCAAAACTAAAGTTGATAACAAACACAAAACCATTAATGGTAAACAGAATGTCTTATACCACAAGAGCGCACTAACTAATCTTTTCATTTTAAAAATTTAATAAGGTCTTAGGGAAGAAACTCCTCTTTGGCCATTAGAAAAATAATAGGTTTTATACTCAAATATAAAAATTCTAACTGTAAAATCTTGCCAATCATGAGTTGTGTATATGTTCCCAAAAAACCAGTGTTCCTCCTCTTTAGTTTAGTCTCACATCATTTGAATTAGTATATTTCAACCCGACCTTAGTACATGAAAGGGTGCTTATTCGTTTGTTTTTATTATCAAAAAATCGATTTTAACAAACTCTTAGATTTTTTATCATACTCATTCAGTTATTGAATTGTCTCTTATTTCAAAAAAACTAAAATACACATCTATCCAGTGCAATTATTACTAAGAGATTTAAATCCTACCCTGTTCTTTCAACCAATCAACAGTATTCTTCAAGGTCTCTTTCATATCTCTATTCGTATAGCCTAATTCTCTATCAGCTTTTTCGTGAGAAAATAAAGCGTTCGAATCGAGAGTATATATTGAATAGGCAGTGAATAAAGGTGGCCGTTTCACTATTTTATAATATATTTCAGAAAGAGTAGCGGTAATTTTTGTAAACCAAATAGGTAAGAAAGTTCTCACTTTTTTAACACCGGTTATCTCGTGGAGCATGTCAAGAATTTCTCTAATTTTAAAATAACGATTTGAAAGAATATAGCATTCGCCTGGTTTGCCTTTTTCCACGGCGGCAATTATACCCTTAGCAACATCGCGGACATCGACAAAGTCGTATCCTCCCTTGACCCCCGCGGTTAAACGTTTTTTGTAAAAATCAATTATTAAGGCCGTAAGATGTCCGTTTCCATAATCGAACGGCCCGACAATTCCAGATGGATGAACAACCGTGGCGTTTAATCCCTCTTTAGCAGCATCGAGTACATAGTTAGTGGCTTCCGCTTTTGTTTTAGCATATAAGCCCACGGCAACTTCAGGATCAAATCTAGAAACTTCTGTCATTACTTCTCCTTTTGGTTTTTCAGGAATAGCGTGAACAGTACTTACATAAATGAGTTTTGATACTTTATATTCTTTACATAAATCTACGACGTTTTTAGTTCCTGTAACATTGACATCATAGACAGCTTGATCGAACTTAGTAGCAATAGAAACGATTCCCGCGCAGTGGATGACCACTATATCTTTTCCCTCTAGATTTTCAAAAAATGGTCTGATACTTTCCTTATCACAAACATCCCCGTAGAAAACTTCTGTATTTTCAGGAATATGCTTTTCATTGGGCAACAACAAAGCGCGAATATGACTTCCTGATTCCGCTAGTCGGCGCGTGATTGTGTTACCGAGGTGACCCGCGGCACCTGTAATTAAATAAACTTTTTCCATAATGATGCTTTTCTCCTTTATTTATGATTAACCATCGAAGCAACATCTGAACTTCATTTTATCTCTCATGCTAACTTTTACACAGTAGAAGCCACGATGTTTTTCGAGGAAATATGCTTACGTCTAATTATATCATTTTGTTTTATCAAGCATGATAAAAAGATTTAATATTCTTAATCTGTTTTTATCTTAGTTTATCGAACAATAGAATGCTTTTTAGAACGCATCAAAAATAATTCAAAATGGTTTATAATTTACATTTTTATAGATCAATCCAATATCGTCTTGTTTTAACTATTCCGCGTTCGGTGTAATTGATAATTATGTTTTCGAGAATGCCGCTGTTCTTTTCAATAACTCTTCTAGAACAGATATTGTTTTCATCACAAGTAACCAAAACTCTATTAATTTTCAAAGTTTCTTTACAGTACACCAAAGCCATTTGCAGCATCTTTGTACCATATCCTTTATTGCGCATGCTAGATCTAATTCCGTAGCCGATATGACCTCCATACCTTAAAAGATTATCGTTTAATTCGTGACGAATATTTATTTCACCAATGAACTCATGATTATCAATAAGCCAAAATGTAGTGGCTCTAACATAGCCCGGTTTCATATTAACTCCATTCTCATAATCTATCGATTTTTGAATTACCGTTTCTGGACTATCAAACAATACTTCGACGTTTAAAGAATAAAGATCGTATTCATTACTTGCTTCTATATACGAATCCAAATATCTATTGTTAGGTCTAATTAATTCCATGCAATTAGTATGTCGCTAATTTTTTTAAAACTCAAGAATCACATCAGTTTATTAGTGTCGCAGAAAACGATGAAAACAGCTTAATTAACTACAATAAAATCACTATATATTCACTATTAATTAACTATTATTTTACTATTTTGATTAATTTATTAAATTATTAATAATTTAATAGTAATTACTTTTAATTATTTTCTATTTAAAACATGTATTTTTAATAAATAACTGTGTCAATTAGGTCTTTTTCTCATGTCTTTTAAAGGCGGAATTATAAATCTTTTTGGCTTTATCATCATTAAAAATGCACATGTAAAAACGTTTGAGATTTTTAGGTTTATAACCACAAACAGCTTTCGCGCAGACCTCCGCCGCTTCTTCAATTGGGTAGCCAAATGCTCCGGTAGAAATTGATGGAAATGCGATGGATTCAAGTCCTAATTCATCCGCTAATTTTAAGCAATTTAAGTAACATCTTGATAGTGTTTCTGCTGGAGTAGGGTCTAGTCTATATCTCGGGCCAACTGTGTGAATAATGTATTTGTTGTTTAATCTATATGCTTTGGTAGCCTTGGCTTCTCCTGGTTTACATCCACTAAGTTTGCGACATTCTTCTAATAGTTCCGGTCCCGCTGCTCTGTGGATTGCACCATCAACTCCACCGCCTCCCAACAAAGTTTCATTAGCGGCATTAACAATAGCATCAGCTTTCTCGCCGATTTTTGTAATGTCCATTTCAATTGCTTCAACAATCATTTTGTTTTCCCTTCATTAATTCACATATACAAATGATTGTGGTGCAAACTTAAGACCAAATTCATTTAAACTTTTTGGCTTTTCATAAACTTTGATTTTGCCTAACTTGTAAGCATAACCGAACTCTCTACTTTTAAAATAATTATCGAAATGCTTTTTTGATATGCCTGATTCACTTTTAGTTTCTTTCCACAAATCCTCTGGCGCCATCATTAAAACATCAATAACTTCAGCTTCAGCAACAATTTTTCTAACTGGTTTTGTTTCGTAAATTATTATCTTATTGATATCGTGTTTCGCTGCTTTGGTTCTGTATTCATATTTTTTGGTGCCGCTTATAATGTTCTTAACATGTTCTGGATTAATAGAAATAATTATTTTTTTCTTCATAGTTATTCAACGCCTTCCATTTTTAGCAATTAAAAGAACAATGCCTTGTTCTCTTCTTTTTTGTTCTGTTAATTCAATATCAATTCCAAATATTCATTTCCATTAATCAAACTATCAATTGCTCCATTTTCTAAATCGTTCAAATTATATAAGTTATCAAGAACACCGAACGTTTCTTCTAAATTATTTTTAGCAGAATTCCATCCAATTCCATCTGTAAACCAGACAAATTGCAATCCTTTTATGCCTTTTGCTTCTAACGCTAATGTTTTATAACTTCTAGCGGTTTCATTAAGTTTGGAGCCACCACTACCATAGAAATTGCATTCACAAATATAAACCGTTCCAAAGGCTCCGATAAACACAAAATCAAACCTTTTTTCTGTTTTGCCTTCATTGCTTAGCCTAGATAAGTCTAGATTAAATCTTTTTTCAACTTCTGAGACATACATCTCTTTAAAATATGTCTGATCTTTTATTAGCCCGGCTTTAACAAGAAAAGATTCAACTAAGTCTTCCATCACATGACCTGTTCTATTTTTACGACCGTTTGTGTCCATCCCAACCTCAACACCCAAAACATAATCGACGAGATTGTTAATTATATGATTTTCAAGCAAATCAAAAAGCCCACTGTTTCTCATAAATAGAATGTATTGATCAATAGAATAGTTCATTTTAACAAAGTTGAATGTATAATTTCCTTCGGCGTCTAGAACTTTAATTTCAGTCTCGCGTTTAGCCAAAAGAATTGGCACTACGGCTAAAACATTAGGATATTGTTCCACAATGGTTTTAAATTCTTCTTCTATATTTTTAGAACCAATAAGTGAATTGAGAATATTTAATTCAATTTTAATCTTTTGAACATTCTCATATACTTTTTGAAAATCTGTATAGTATGTCCATGTCGCAACGCTATCCTTCATCGTTGATAACCAGGCATTGAAATCTCTATTTGCCATTGTCTTTGCCTCCTAGATATCTTTTTTTAGTAAGTTCTAAATAATCTTTATTTATTTCGATACCAATATATCTTCTGTTCATCTTTGTTGCTACTATTCCAGTAGTTCCAGAACCATTAAAAGGATCCAAAATTAAATCTCCTTCTTTCGTAGCAGCGGTAATTAATCTTTCCAATAGTTTAACAGGTTTTTGTGTCGGATGTTTACCATATTTCTTTTCACTTCTAGAAGCGGTAGCAACTTCCACTATTTCTGGTTCATTTTCAAATTCCCATACATCTTTCATTTGCTTTCCGCCATTTGCTTCTTTCATAGCCTCGTAGTTGAAATAATGTTTGCCTTTCTTTTTAATAGTTAATTGTTTTCTCGCCCAAATGATAGTTTCAGTTGAGTGAGTAAAACATCTGCACGCAAGGTTTGGTGCAGGATTTGTTTTTTTCCAAATTATATTATTAATAATAGAATAACCTTCTAATTCTAACGCCACTCCAATGGCATAAACGCTATGAAGAGTAGATGAAATCATTATTGTTCCGTCATCTTTCAAAACATCACGGCATAAAGCAATCCACTTTCTATGGTATTTGATTTTATCCTTAATCGTTTTGGAATAATCCCATTCTCCTTTATTTACAGAAACTTGTTTTCCGCTTTGGCAACTAATGCCTCCACTAGATAAAAAATATGGTGGGTCAGCAAAAATTAAATCGACTGACTTAGGTTCAATCTTCTTCAGTATACAAAAAGAACTTCCTTTTAGTAGGGTAAATTTATCATCTTTATAGTAAGTATTTCTTTTTAAAGTCATATCAATAGTTAGTAATGATTACTTCTTCAACTTTTCCTCGTCCATCAGCCTTAGAGTTTATGCTTCTTCTAGCTTCAATTACATGAATATTAAAGTCTTTGTATAATTCTTGAATGAAATTTGTATTTGCATTATTGGCCATAACAAGGACACCTTTTTCTGTTAGTTCTTTGATAACATTTCTAAGTCTTTCTTGTTCTTTCCTATCAAATCCCCCAGTTGTATAGGAAGTAAACGATTGTTGACCAGTTACGTCATATGGTGGGTCAATATATACGAAGTCTCCTGCTCTAGCGGCTTTTACAGCCTGTGCAAAATCCTTATTTAATATAATAGGTTTGTTTTTATTAAAATATTCATGTAAAGCGTTAATGTTGTCTTCATCGAAGCAACGAATTTTTTCGTATTTCCCAGAAGGAACGTTGAATTGTCCTTTTTTATTAACTCTATAAAGGCCATTAAAGCATGCTTTGTTAAGATAAACACATCTTGCCGCCTTTATGTAGGTAGGAAGTTTAGCATAAACGTTTTTCTTTTTGTCCATGCTACGAATTTCATAGTAGTATTTTTCAGAATGTTTAGCTTCGTGTTCTTTGCATGTGTCGTAGAATTTTTTAAAAAGTTTTTTGTTTCTTAAACATCTATAAACATACATTAGTTCTTTGTTAGAGTCGTTGATGGTCGCCTGAATAGGAGTTAATTCTAAAAGAAGTGCACCACCACCCACGAATGGTTCGTAATAACGCTTGAATTTTTTAGGTTTTAATTCTAAGAGATGATTCATGACCTGGCGCTTGCCCCCAGCCCACTTCACGAAGGGTGAAACTTTATACATAGAAACTCCTTTTTAAGAACTATTGATCTTAAAAGAACAATATCACAAACATTGTAAAAACTCTATCCCCCATTATCAAACAAATGTTTTTGAATACTTAAACTTTTAAATTTTATGGCGAACCATTTCGTATTTTATCTTGTAAGTATACTTAATAAGTCCAAAACGATTTACCTTAGAAGACAATTCTTTAATTACTTTTTGTCAACCGGTTGATCAGTTGTGAATCTAAGTATTTTTGTTCCAAAATAACAACTTATTGTTTTACCATGTATGGTCATCAAAAATATGTTTATTTGTTGTAATTTTCTTTAGGCTTAAAATCGTTTAAGCAATTTATTTCCCTAAACCATAAATAATTAATTAATTGCCTTTAAAATTACAATAGTTGTATCTTAATATAAAGAGAGTTTTATGAATTTTAACAAACAATGGCGGTTCTACAAAGCAAATGAGGAAGAAAATGTAGTTACCGTGGACTTGCCACATGATGCCATGCTTGAAGAAGAAAGGGATATCAATAACCCTTCTTCTATTTCTGGTGCCTACTTTAAAGGTGGGGATTACTATTATGAAAAAGATTTCACGCTTCCGGTTGTAGAAGAAGGCGGAAGAGTTCTTTTTAGATTTGAAGGGGTTTATCACAACGCCCAATACTTTGTTAACGACGTTAAAGTTTATGAAAGACATTATGGCTACGCTGATTTTTATATCGATGTCACAGACTACGTTAAAGAAGGCAATAATATCATTCGAGTCTTTGTTAGAAATGGTGAACAACCGAACTCTAGATGGTATACCGGTTCTGGAATCATTCGCCCCGTCCATTTAATTATCTTAAAGAATAATCATTTAGTGCCTCGCTCAGTTATTATCAATACCCTTGATTATCGAGAAGGTAAAGTTCTTATTAGATATCAACTAAGCAATAGAGCGCCCTCCACCATTTCCATTAGATATAAAAATAAAGTCGTTGTAAGTAAAAGCAACAACAAAAAACATATCAAAGATACTTTCTTCATCGATAATCCAAAACTATGGAGTGATGAAACCCCTAATTTATATCAACTAACCATTACGGTTGATGGCGAAGATTATACCTATAATTTTGGAATTAGACAATTTGAACTAGATAAAGAAAAAGGCTTTCTTCTAAACGGAAAAAGAATCCTTTTAAGAGGATGTTGTGTCCATTCTGAAGCGGGTATTTTAGGAGCGATATCTCATCCCTTCGTAGAAAGAAGAAAAGCAGAAATATTAAAACAAGCGGGTTTTAATGCGGTGAGAAGCGCTCATAATCCAATAAGCGAAGGATTTTTAAACGCCTGCGATGAATTAGGTTTAATAGTCATGGATGAGTTCGCAGACTCTTGGTTTATCCGTAAAACCCAATATGACTACGCCAATTATTGTGAAGAAGACTGGGATAAAGATATTACCGATATGGTGCTTAGAGATAGGACCCATCCTTGTGTTGCTCTATATTCTATCGGTAACGAAGTCGGTGAAACCGCTTTTAAGAAGGGTATTGAATGGACTGAGATGTTTACAAAGCGAATTAAAGAACTAGATAAACCAGCAATTGTAACATGCGGTATCAATGTATTTTTTAACGGTATTGCTAAAACACCATTTTCACAATACTCAGATAAAAAGGCGGCAAAGGAAGTAAAAGATTCCAAACCTAAAAAAATTAAAGAAGGTGGTTCTTCAGCGTTTTTTAATAATCTCGCGGGGATCTTCGGCAGTGAATTTATGAAAATCGGCGCCATGCTTCCAATCGTCGATAAAAATACCAGAGAAGCCTTTTCAAAGCTCGATGTCGCTGGATATAACTATGGTTTATACCGCTATAAAGGGGATTTAAGGAAATATCCTGATCGTTTTATCTGTGGAACAGAAACATTCATTTCTGATGCAGGTAAATTTTATAACATATGGAAAGATAATCCTCGTCTTATCGGCGACTTCATTTGGGCGGGGATGGACTATATGGGCGAAGTGGGTATCGGCGCGATGCTCTCAGTGGAAAAGAAAGACTATCGCCTCGATAAATCAGGTTGGCTTACCGCGTCGACTGGCGCTATCGATATTTTGGGCAATCCCTCTCCTCAACTAGACGCCGTTATGGTGGGTTTTAGAAATAAAATAAGCGCTATCGCAGTGGTTTCTCCACAGGAATATAGAAAGAAACATTCGCCATCTGCTTGGCGATTTACTAATGCCATTGCTTCTTGGAATTTTCCAGGATACATAGATAAAAAATGTGAAGTTCAAATATATTCAAATGCCCATCGAGTGGAGCTGTTCCAAAACGACTCCTTGATCTTAAAAAAGTTAGTCCCTAGTAATACCCATTTAAAATGTGTAACAAAATATTATCCAGGAATATTAAGGCTGGTTTCCTACGATGTAGAAGGAAACGTTATCGATGAAACTAGTTTAAAATCTGGAAAAGAATCAAATCACATCGCTCTTACTTGTGAGAAACCAAGTATTACATTAGATGAATTCGCTTATATCCACATTTTATCTTTGGATGAAAACAATATCATAGATCCAATCAATGAGAAAAAAGTAAAAGTTAAAGATGTTATAAACGGTGAACTATTAGGTTTAGGTTCAGGTATTCCGTACTGTAAAGAAGGCTATAAAGTAAAAGAAACTGAAACATATTATGGTAGAGCTTTAGCGATTGTTAAGCCGATTTCAAATAATCCCATTAAGCTAATTTTAGAATCAGAATTTGGTGAAACTGAAATCAGTGTCAACGTAAAAGAATAAAATAAAAAAAGATAAAGTTAGTAAAAAGCACCAATATAACCATCGTGCCTGCTAGCTTATTTCTTCAAGTATTTTGCATCTTTGTATGTGCCTATTTTATAAATTTTATTGCTCTTGATGAGTTTGGCTAATACCAATTCAATCGTGGTTATAGAAACATCAGGAAGAAGTTCTTGAATCTCTCGTTTAGAAATAGGAACGATGCTATCTAAAACAACCACTTCAATTCTTTCGCTTTTCTTTTCTTTACCATCTTTGGTAACGATAAATCTCTTGTTAATTTCTTTATAACATTGATAAAGGATTTGAAATGCAAATTGTATGAATGGATAGTAGGTATTTTTAGATTCGTGCCAATTCTTTTGGCTTTTTTCTAAAGCGTCATAATAAGTCTCTTTGTATTTATTAATTTGATTTTCAAAAGAAATGTATTGCCCAATATCGTATCCCTCTTTATACAAAAGAAGAAGCGTAAGAAGCCTTGATACACGACCATTGCCATCACTAAAGGGGTGGATAGATAGGAAGTCCACTATAACGCAAGGAATTAATAGTAAAGCAGGAATTTCATAATCGTCTCTAGCAACTCGATAGGCTAAGTAGAGATCCTTCATTGCTTGGTTTACGTCTTTAGCACTTGTCGGCGTGAAGATAATCC
This sequence comes from Erysipelotrichaceae bacterium, assembly GCA_012837435.1. Classification (GTDB taxonomy): domain Bacteria; phylum Bacillota_I; class Bacilli_A; order RFN20; family CAG-826; genus RUG14515. The sequence goes on along the minus strand of DURD01000011.1, from coordinate 102,932 downwards.
TTTTAATTGTTCCGTCAGAACGCTTTTCCACGATGACGTTATCATCAGTTTTATATTTGCCGCCTCTATCGTGTCCTATGTCTCTAGCAAACAACATGGCGTGAATTCTTTTAACTATTTCTTCACTAAATGAAAGGTGTTCATAATTGTCCTTAATAAATTTAATAGCGTCGTGATACCCAGCGATTTTTTTCTCGCTCCGTGTTAGTGGCTCACTATTATCCTCAACAATTTCTTTAATTCTCTCTTTAGTCGTGTATATCCCTTCAATAGCGTTGCTGCCTTCAACAGATTCTTTAATCGCTATTGATTCTAGTTTTGCAAATAAAGATTTATTGAAATTCTTTTTATTTTCAGTCTTATTTTTTAAATCAACAATGACATTAGACAAAGAAAACAAATCTAATGTAATTGTTTTGTTTTTGAGAAAGTCGTAGGTAAATTTGTGCATATTATAGATTTTTCTGCATATATTTTATCATTTTATATGCAGTATTTCAATGTGCTAAGGTAGAAAATGTTACTAGAGTTCTTTGTAAAATTTACTCGATTTTAAAAACATTGTTTCTTTAAATCGTATTATAGACATTGATAAGACTCTTCCAATACTTTCCTACCTATAATACTTTTGATTCTTGCTGTTTGGTTTGGTAGGAAGTGTCATCTTAACTAAACTATTTTCTAACGCGGGATTGAGGTAAGTATTTCTCAGTGTTTCTTTCGATTTAATACCCAGTCTATTCATAATCTCATTCGCGGATAAAGGGATATCTTTTTCCATGATTTCAAGCAGTCTATTAACCTTTTCAGAAATGTTTTTAGATTCTTTATTAACGCTAATGAGTACTTCATCTAATGTTTCATCAATCATCTTAAGCATAAACTCAATAAAGTAATTAGACTCTCCTCTGGTGTTGGATTTCTTAATCGCCGCATAATAATCCTGTTGATATTTATAGATTTGAGATTCGATTGGCACATATTCAAACAGTGGATTCCATTTCGTTAGCAAAACATTTTGCCATAATCTAGCTGTTCTTCCGTTTCCATCTCCAAATGGATGAATAAATATCAATTCGTAGTGAAAAATACACGATTTTATCAGTAATGGCGTTTTCTCATCGTTTTTTAGCCAATCGAACAAATCGCTCATTAATGAAGCCACCATCTTTTCAGAAGGCGCTACATGGATAACATTTCCACGTTCGTCCATCACTCCTTCAGCATGGCTTCTATATCTACCGGATTCAGCATTGATAAGATAAGTTATGATACCGTGAGCTCTCAGAAGATCTTTTTCTTTGTAACCATCAAATTCTCCCAACATTTCATATGTTTTGTAAGCATTCTTTACTTCTTGAATCTCTTTTTGTGATCCTATCACTACTTTCCCATCAATCACATCTCTAACTTGATTTAACGATAAGGAATTAGCTTCAATTGCTAAAGAAGAATGGATGGATTTAATCCTGTTGCTTCTTCTTAAAATAGGCATTCTCTTTAGTGACAGGTATGAAGAAATTTGCCCTATTTTTTCAGTGATAGAGATCGATCTAGTAAGCATCTCGTTTGTAATGGAAAAAGGTGGTTTGTACATATTTATTTAACTTCAAAGATATTATACCAAGAAGACTGAACGTTTAAAATATTATCTTGCTTAAATCTTACTTAATATCTTGCTTAACTTTAATACCTTTAATCAATAAAATTAGCTCTTGGCGAAAATGTCTCCGTCGTTAAACTCCACGTGAGCCAACAATTGCTTCTCCGATTATCTTCAAGAGGAGAGTTAATAAAGAAGCACTATTTCCAATAGATGAAAAAGGACCTTATAGGTCCTTTTATATAATAAATGAAGTCTACATTAATCAAAAATGTCGTAATATTGCGCTAGACGATTAAAGCTGATGTTGGTAATGGAGGCACCTCCATCACTGCTAAAACCAGGATAATAATCGCCTCTACTTGCGATAATAGCGCTTAATACCATCTGATCGTTGACGCAAAATTCAACGATGTTATTTTCGCTAACTAACTTAACTTCGAATTCATCGGTTAGATTGTTACCTAGATAGACGGAAGAGCTTTCGAAACCATTGTCTTGCACTGCCTCTAAATAAGTACCATCAAGTTTTTTAACGATACTAATGCTCGCGGCAGATTGGGATGTATTAATGGGAAAAATACGATAACTAACCTTATTAGCTCCGTTCATCTTCACATGGTATTTAACAAAAGCACTGTTGGTTAATTTTGATATTCTCACTTCTCCAGCACTCATAAAATTAATAGCGGCTTTGCTGACTGAAGCGGAACTAATACTGGCAACGACATTACTATCGAAATCAAAAAGTTTGCCTTTGTTTAATAGTTCGGTAGCTCTTTCATCGATTCTCGTAGCTAGCGTTCCGTCGGCTAAAACATAGACCTCCCGTGCTAAATTTTTGCATCCTCCCCAAGCATTGCTATTGTGTGTCCTTCTCATCCAACCGAAGAAATAATAGCGGTCTTTCACTTTTTCAATTTGAGGAACCGCAATATCTTCTCCGTCTAATTTATGAGTGGGAAGATTTTTCCAATCTACTTCATCAATTGTTTTATTTTCTCCTCCCATCCAGTACGAACATGTACCGACACCATGAAATGTTTGGCCAGATATACCCGCGGTTAGGTACCAGCGGCTGCCTATTTTGATTATTTGCGAACATTCTGGTTCCCCGTCGCTAGTCAAAGGAAAACTCCTCAACGCAACAGCGGGCGAATTCCATTCAAAACCGATTTCGTCATCACTAGTTCTTAAAAATAAGTCACAAGATATTTGACCGACCGCACCATCTTTTCGATAGCCCAAGCCAATGCAACGGTAACGGTTGACATCTTTATCGAAAAAGTATGTACAGTCTCTAGCGCTACTATATTGGTTGTAGTCTATGACGTCTGGCGCTGATTCATAGGCCATGTAGTGATTTCTAATAAAAGACATATCCAGAGTACAATTTTCATACCGGAATAAATCCTTTGTTTTCTTGCAATACCACTGCCAAGTAGGATTATCTAATAAGTGGTACATATATAAGTTGTCATTATAATAGTAACAATGAATATCCCCATAATATCCCCAGTCAGTCCGGGGATCGTAGAGTGAATCTTTTAAAGAATCGCCATTGACGATGGTCGGATTAAAATAGACATTTTTACCACTAACTAAAAAAGCAATTCGGTCATTGTTTCCAAATAGTTTTTTTATTTCAAAATAGTGCCCGGCTTCATCTTCGTTATTAGAGGATAACTCATGAATTAAATTATCGTTTTGATAAATCTCTAGTTTAGCGATTTGTGATTCACTAGTTTTTAGTGTGCCTCCAATTGCGTAATTGCCTTCTTTAGCAACGTCATATACATAACCTAATTGGGCATTTCCTTTGGTGTTAAAAACGCCATTTTTAAAAGAACCTTCTTCGTCAACCCATTGACCGTTATCATAAATTAAGTCGGCGTAATCGTTATCGACTTTTTTAACATACCGCCAGTTATTATAACCTTGTGTATCGTTGAACCGATAGCCATAATTAGCACGATTAAAATCAGTTAATTTACTGACGACATCGAATTTTTCTTTGCTTTCGCCATCGTATATTTCTTCATAAGAACAAAGATTAGGCTGATCGCTCTTTTCTGAACTATCGGTTTTACCGCATCCCATAACTAGTAATACTCCACCGACTAATAACACTTTTAATAATTTATTTTTCATCAATCACAATCTCCGTAGCTTCTTAACCTATTAATCATAATATTGCTAAATGAAGCCGTCCCAGTCGCGGATACATAAGCATCATAGCTGGCGGAATTATCCATATTGGTGGAACCCGTTAAAGCGTTATCCTCATTAGCGAAGAATTCGATAAACCTGCCATCGATGACAATTTTTATTTTGTATTTATCGTCAATGCTAGGTTGATATATTTCGATTTGGCTGTTCACAGGATGGCTAGAATCGTCAGGCGAACTAATGCGCATATATGTTTTTTGATTTTCCTTAACTAAAGAGCATTTGTATAATTTGCGGTTTTGCACAATGGAATAACTCGCTTCAGTAGCATTAGATAAATCGACATCAAAAGTTACGAAATTTCTTTGATTGTCAGTTCTTAATAAAACCATATCATCGCTGACATCGACTTGCTCCGTTTTAGCGATATTACCGAAATTGATATATCTCGCTAATCCTGGATCCATCCTGCCCCCTAAAGAACCATCGTCGCGCGCTACGACTTCTCTCGGTAGATTTAAATATCCCGCCCAAGGAGCTAGAGGAACAGCATTGTGTGAAGCGGTAATCCACCCCCACATGTAAACTTTATCGCCTACATACGTTGGTCGCGCGGCGCATAGGTCTTCTCCATCTAAAAATTTGAAATCTTTACTGAGCCAATCAACATCCATACAATCAACATCTTCGTCACCCACCCAATACTGCAAAGGACCAATTTGATGTTTGGTAATATGGCTGACAGAAACAAAGCTGTACCATCTTTTACCAATCTTCAGTAAAGACGGACATTCTGGAAGATGGGCCACATAGTTTTTAAATACTGGATTACCTGGTCTACTCCACGATAAACCTAGTTCATCATCGCTGACATAAATCATCAAATCGCTATCCCAATAAGCGGAAAATGCCCGATAGCACCCACCGATTAAAACATAACGGTTAAGTTCTTTATCAAAATAGAGCATGTTGTCACGCAAACCATATGTGTAGATCGTGTTATCAATAAAGCGACCAACATCATAAATTCGCGTCATATGATAATTTTGAGCATGTTTATAGAACAAATCGTAATTATTAGCTTCTTCGTAAGTCTTCGTCTTAATCAAATTAGTGGATACATCAATACACCAAGAATACGGCTGTGCACTCGCCATACAATCATCGCTCCATAAGTACCAGTTATATAATGTATGTTCTTCTTCTGAGTACCAAGGGTAAACATCCCCGTATTGTTTACCAAAATCATTCAAGTGATACAAAGAAACGTTTTGATTATCTTCGCTGGTAATGGAAGGGTCTAAACTTACTAAACAATCTTCACCTTCCACGATGAAACAAACTCTATCGGCAATGTGTAACGAGTGACTAATTTCAAAATATTTGCCGATTAAATCATCACGAGGAAGACTTTTTTCATAAATAGAGGTGTTGTTCACCATTATTTTTAAAGTAGCGCCAGAACGGCTATTTTCTAGCATTTTGAAATTGCCATAGATAACGACTTCTTCATCGAAAGAAGAAAGATATTGTCTTATCGCTTTTTCTTTACTAGTAGAATGCATTTTATCTTGATCTAAATACGATTCTCTACCATTAAAACGATCGTTTTTATAATTCATCTCAAAGTTTTGACCATTTTTGTCTTGGTAAAGGTAATACCAAGAGTTGTGGCCTTGTTTATCGTTTAGGATATACCCGTAACGCGCCTTGGTAGTCTTTCTTTCTTTTTCTTCAAAAGGCTTTTCATAGATAGTTTGATATAAATTGTCATATGAAAAATCTTCTTTTTTAGTCTCGCCATTTTTTGTATTACATGAAGTCATAGCCAGCAGTCCAATCATTAATAAATATATACTTTTTCTTTTAAATTCCATGCTTAAATCACCTCGATTCTAGCAGATTGAGGGGCGAAAAATCGCCCCCCAACTTACTTTAGTTAATTTTCTTCTCTTTTTTTAACAAAGATTAAAGCTACACCAAATAGGGCAGCCAGAGAAAGGAAAGCGCTTGTGGCTACGATAGAGCCACCACAACCTCTCTTGGGTGTTCCACCGCCACCACTAGAAGTTGCTGGACTAGAGGAATCTTGTCCTGCCGCCGTAGTCACAGTAATGGTCTTCGCAGCGCTTGCAATGCCATTAATCTTACAAACGACGTTATAAGAGCCAACTTCTGCTGGTGTGAAAACAAATGTCAACGCTGATTGTCCTTCAACTTTCGCGTTATTGACATACCATTCGATGGTTTCTGTTTCCGCATTGTATGGTCGGACAGTTGCGCTTAATGTAACGCTTTCGCCAACTGTGATTGCCACTTTGTTTGCCGTGACTGTTACACCCGTAACCGCTGGTGGAGGTTCGACCACACCTTTGATTGTGAAGTTCTTAAATCCTAATGGAATTTCACCACCACTACCCGGATACATACTCATGATAAAACCGCTTGGAATGGTAGAATAAGGAATTTGTGTAAAGAAGACTAATTCGCCATTAACATAGAACGTAGCGTTATTGCCTTCCATCGCATAAACGATGCGGTTCCAACCAATCTTGGCGATTTCACCATCATAAGATAGATCTTTACCGGTATTGTAATCGGAATATTCATATAAAGTAGCAGAGATGTGTGTCTTCACATATGTCCTCAATCCTTCGGGACCAACGGCCACTGCTAATTCGATGGCGTCAGTAGGATTTTTGCTATCCATGCCTTGGGCTTGTGGATAGACATAGTACTCACCCTCATAATCTTTGACAGATTCAGGGACGAGTAAGTCATATTCCATTGACCATTTTTGTGTTTCGATGGAAACAGCGGGGAAAGAGGCATCGTTGCCACCACCAGCGTTTGTTGGATGGTAGTAGTTACCGGCCTCATCTTCGACGACTTCGTAAGGACCGAATTGTTCAGTTACTTCTTGCTTATAAATTTGTTTCCAATTTTCATCGCTAGAAATAGCTCCATAAAGGTCATAAGTCACATAAATAGTAAGCTTGTTAGAAGCAATGCCGCTTACTGTCATGGCTTTAACTTCCACAAAACCCACCTCTGCATATGGGGTTAATGCTAATTCAAATGTCTTCCCAGTCGTGGAAGCTTTTTGATCATTAACATACCATTCAATAACGTCAGCATCAGCTACACCGAGAGATTCAGCGGTAATGGTCGCCGTTTCTGTCTTATCAAATGAACCTTTGGTAGTCGAAATGGTTATTTTTGGTTCTTTGACTGTTAAACTCAATTCGTTAGAAACAACGTCTTCACAAACGCATTTAACCTTGTAGACACCTGGCTCTAAACCACTCAATTCTAGAGTGTCGCCAGTTTTGCCTTCTAATAGCTGATTATTGACTTTCCAAGTTAGTGTTTTACCTTCGAAATCCCCTTCGGCAGTAGCGGTAAATGTCGCCGTTTCCGTTGGATACATCGTGGTCTTATCTTGAACAATACTAATCATGTTTTCAAAGATTTCCACTTCGATAGTTTGTGATTTGATTGTAGCGGTACCATAGGCAAACGTATGTCTACCTTTCGCTAATGTGCTGGATGAATAGTGAAGGTTGCTAATGTCGGTGGCTTGGCCATCAACATACCATACTCCATTAGCTAACGCTTCGCCATAAATCTTGGCATTAAGAACCACTTCTTGTCCTTTTAAGACTCGAGTTTTTACGGCTGTAATACGAATACCGGTAGCGGCTTCGTAGCCAAAAAATTCAACATTTCCAGAAGTAGTACGATCGTTGCCGATTAACATGCCTAATAATTTACCTTTTGGTATACCGATGTCGGCGAATGTGGTATTAATTGTAGTTTTGCGGTGGTCGCCTTCTAAGCCAGTGTCCACTGTAAAAGCTACGTTGTTACCAGAAACAGCAACGGTTTGTTTGAAGACAACGTTATCGAAATTAGCTTGGACGTATTCACCACCTACACCATTCCATGTTTTGCTAACATGACTAACAGCCCCAATCCACGGAGTAGCAAATTCTCTATCCAAGTAAATTTGTGCGTTGACAAAGTTGCTGGGATCATTGGGCACTGGTGCGTCGGCCATGATTTGGTTCATCAATAGGCCAATACGTGGATAAGCATGGATTTCACCATTTTCGACGAGTGCTCTTGAAACGGTATAATCCGCGCTCACTGTAAAGTTATCGCAATATAAGTTCGCATAGGTGAGTGGCAAGAAGTATTGACCGGTCTGACCGGTAGCGGCGTTACTGTAATAGGTTTCGCCATATTTTGCTTCTTTCATCACGAAGTTATCGATGCTCATTTCATTAGCGCCAGCGGTACAGTGGATGAAGAATCCAGTGAGGGTGCCTTTGGGAATACTTCTTCTAGACGAATATCTGTTATTGCCAAAAGCGGAAAACGGGACAGAAATCAATCTTCTTCCCTCAGCGTAAATTTCAATGATATCGCCTAAAATGACAAATTTTACATTGATACTCGATTCTCTCATTTTAGAGAGAATTTCTGGAAGAACGCAGTTACATCCTTGATCATCGCCAGAGTTATCGTAGATATCGGCAGTTTCAAAGTTAGCTAACCGCCAGTAGGTACCACCCGCTACGAGAGCGAGAAAGATGTTTTTGCCAGGAGCACTACCATCTAATTGAACGAGGTGGAAATAGGTTTCGTTTGTGGAATTATAGTGCAAATCAAATGAGAATTCATAGTTGTTGCTCTCCACAAATGCCGTTTCTGGAATTGGCACTGTAAAGCCATCCACGGATGCATTGTAAACCGCTTTACCATTTTCTAAATTGAACGTTGCTCCCCAACCTTCAGGAATTGTGTCGCCAGAGAAATCTTCAGAATATAAAACGTCAGTTTGTTCATTCTCTGCTAAAACAGGAATGATGGGCTTGTTTTGACTTTTGATGTTTGCTAACGCTCCAAAAGAAAGCGTCGCGGTAACACCAAGTAATAAAGTAAAAATAATCCTTTGTGTTTCATAATTATCCTCCTTTTACTTTTTTTTGTTAAGAACTGTGCTCAAATTACAGCAGAGCACCTTTGATGATTTTAAATGATGGTATTCTTGTTTCTCCAAACAACAGGGGCAGCAATAAGGACAGCGATTATAAAAACTACATCCTTCTCCTCTATTTTCCAGCGACCCTAACTGCATTGATGTTAGCGGCAAATTCTTATCTTTCTTATAGGTCGGATCTGGTACTGGTACCGCTTGCACCAGAGCCCTGGTATAAGGATGATAAGGATGTGATATAACATCGCTAATATTGCCTAATTCCACTATTTCACCTAGATACATGACTGCTACTCTGCCGTTAGAAGCAAAGTATCTTGATGTTGATAAATCATGAGAGATGTAAACGAAAGACATGTTGAGTTTTTCATTTAAATCTTTCATTAAATTTAATAATGATAAACGCAAGGAGACGTCAATCATGCTGACGGGTTCGTCGGCAACGATTAGTTTTGGTTCAAGAGAAATGGCTCTTGCCATTAGAATGCGTTGTCTTTGACCGCCAGAGAGTTGATGGGGGTATTTATTTAAGTATTGTTCGCTTGGCGATAGACCGATTAATTCCATTAATTCTTCGATCTTTTCATCCACTTGTTTACGGCTCCAACGACGATGTTTGTTTTTAATGGGCGCGTATAAACTTTGATAAATGGTTCTCACTGGATTAAGCGCGGCATAGCTATCCTGTTGAATAAATTGAATGGCGTTATAAGAAGTAACATTTTTAGAGAAAATACCACTGACCTTTTCGCCTTCGAAATAAACATTTCCCGATGTGGGTCTATATAAGCCAGTAATAATCCGACCGAGGGTGGTTTTGCCACAGCCAGATTCACCCACTAAAGCGATAATCTCGCCTTCATAGATGTCCAAAGATATATCGCGCAAGACATGGATATATTTATCTTTGAGTAGTATGCCTGGCTTTTTGAAAACCATATTAACTTTTTCTAATCTTAGTAAAGGGGTTTTGTTTTCCATCATTTTTCCTCCTTACTATATAGATAACATTTGACAAAACTACCGTCTTTATAAGTAGTCACTTCTGGAGCTTTTTCGGTGCACTTTTTCATACATTTTTCACAACGGTTATGGAACACACAACCAGTGGGTAAGGCGAGCATATTGGGAGGGCTACCTTCAATCGGTTTAACTTCCGTCATATCGCCAACAATCGATGGAGTGGCGTTAATTAAGCCTTTTGTATAGGGATGTTTTTTGTTTTTGAAGACATCAATGACACGACCGTATTCCATAATTGTTCCACCGTACATGACGGCGATATAGTCGGCAAAGGAAGCGACGACTGATATATCGTGAGTCATAAGTAGCATGGTTATACCCATCGTTTCATTGATTTCTTTTAAAAGATTAAAGATGTAGCTCTGCGTGATAACATCTAACGCTGTCGTGGGTTCATCTAAAATGATTAATTCTGGATCCAGAAGAAGCGAAAGAGCAATCATTACTCTTTGCTTCATCCCCCCACTTAATTCGTGAGGATAGCACTTTAAAACTCGTTCGGCATCGAGTTTGACATAATCTAGTAATTTAAGACATCTTTCTTCTTTTTCTTGTTTAGTTAATTTGATGTTGTGTTCATCTAGAGTTTCATAGAAATGTTGTCTAACAGTCAGAACGGGATTAAGGGCACTTTGTGCGGCTTGAAAAACCATACTAACCTTATTCCAACGGAAATTTCTTAGTTCTTTATCATTCATTTTTTCAATGTGATACTCCGCATCGTCTTTACCATGAAAAATCACTTCTCCTTGTGCGATAATGCCTGGCTCAGAAATACATTTAATTATCGAAGAAGATAGGGTGGTTTTACCACTTCCTGATTCGCCCACTAGAGCAGTAATCTTTCCTCTTCTAACGTTTAGTGAGACATTATTGACCGCGCGAAGGGTGTATTTCTTCAAAGGATAATCGATACAAACGTTTTTAAACTCTAAAACAAAATCGTTCATAGTAACCTCCTTACATCACCTTCAAACGCGGATTGAGCGTTTCATCTAAACCATTGGAAAGTATGAGTGTGCCAATCTGAAAAACCACAATAAACGCCAAAGGATAGAGCATAATGACGATGTTTTTAGGATTGACTAACCCCTTAGTTCTCGCGGCATTGATAATGGCCCCCCAGTTAGTGGGATCATAAGCCGCTAAACCGACGAGCATAATGCCTACGCTAGCCATAATGGCGTTTCTCATCGCCAAAACAAAGTTGACAGCGATATACGAGAAAACATTTGGCAATAATTCTTTAAAAATAATATGGGCTCTAGACATATCCATGACTTTACATATTTGGATGTAATCTCTCTCTTTGATGGAGAGAACCTGCACCCTAATAGAGCGGCATAGTCCCGCCCAAGACCACGCAGAGATAACTAACGCTAGAGACAGGGAAGAATCTAATGTCAATAAAGCAGCTAGTAACAAATAAACTGGAAAAGCTGGAATCGACAAAAAGATATTAGTGATAGACATGATGACTTTATCAACCCAACCACCAACGTATCCGCTTAATATTCCTAGTACTGTTCCCATGGTGACTGTGAATATCGCTGACAAGAAGGCAATTTCTAGCACTGATGACGTTCCTTTGATGACTTGTCTGAAGACATCTCTTCCCAGCCAGTCTGTACCAAAAGGATGTTCCCAAGAAGAAGATAAATATTTATTAACAATATCTGTGTTTTGATCATATGGGAAAAGCATTGGGCCGAATATGCCTAGCAAGACAAAAAACATGATGATGGCAAAACCAATAATCGTTTTTTTGCTAGAGAAAATCCTCTTTAACAAATTGACAAAGGCTAGGCCTAAATCTTTAAAGAAAACACCTGATGAAGTGAGAAAATTTTTGAATTTATTTTTCATTTTATTTCTCCCTCACCCTCGGATCGATTAACGGATAAATTAAATCAACCACTAAATTGACTAAAATAACCATTGCAGCGGAGAAAAATATCAATCCTTGCACGACGATATAATCTTTGCTGATAATGCGATTAGATATCTCTAAACCAATGCCGGGATAATTGAAAATTGATTCCATGAGTGTGGCCCCGCCAAATAGCGAGCCAAAAGAAATACCTAGCATAGTTATCAGGGGTAGTAAAGCGTTCTTATTGACGTATCTCTTTCTAACCGTTCTTTCGGTCAACCCTCTAGCACGAGCCGCTAGGATGTAGTCCTCCCCTAATACACCGATACAACTGCCACGCATATGGAGAATCCATGTACCGGTCTGTACGATAGAATAGGAAAGAATTGGTAAGAATGCATAATACAAAACATTGATAATAAATGGGAAATTAAATCCTGGCGTGACACTAAAAGCATCGTAATTATTTTGAGTAGGAAACCACTTCAATGTATAACCAAAAATAATGACCAGTAGTAGAGCAATTAAATAATCGGGAATCGAACCACTGATAGCAATATAGCCAGAAGCTATTTTGTTAGCGGCACTATTTCTTTTCGTGGATATGTAAGCACCAATTTTCGTGCCCACGAAGAAAGACAGAAAGAGAGCTACCGATGAGATGAACAAAGTCCAAGGAAGGCGAGTAGCGATTAATGAATTCGCACTCACACCTGTTTCTAAATACGATCTTCCAAGTTCTCCTTTTAACAAACCTCCAATATAACGGATAAAGGCCGAAAAGACATTTTCATTGGGATCGTAATTTAATAACTGTCTCGCGAGTTCGTAAGCACGGTCGTAGGTAATACCTTGGGACTGCTGAAGTCTTAGTGCATACAGCTCGAGAATGTCCCCTGGAACTTGTCTCAAGATGAAGAACAAGAGAATTGTTGATAAAACAAGGGTCAATAAAGAAATACCAACCTTGGCAAAGAAATAGCGATACTTCACGAGAAAAGCGACAATCGCTGACCAGAATCGGTTATTCTTTTTTTCTTTTTTCTCAATCAATTGCTCTTGTTCCATGTTTTTTAATTATTTAGCACTTTCGGCTTTATTTGGTTGATAGACACCAAAAATAATGTTGTAATTACCGGCAAATAGCAAATTAGTTCTTGCGACCACAAAGAAATCCTCGCTTCCGACAGCGGGAACGTACGCAACATTAGAATCAACAGTCCATCTGTCTTGGAAAGGTACGCCTTTAATGTGGGCGGTATTAATGGTTGAAGCTGTGACATTTTGGAAAAATTGAATGCCTAGATTCATTTTGGCTAGACCAGTGTTAAAGACATCAACTAAATAAGTTAAATCATCAGCGTCAACCGAATAGAATGAGTTGATATAATCAGCGAATTCATATGTTTTTTCATCGCCATCTAAACCATTGAAAAAGAGTTTAGGAGCACCAGCTTTTTGCGTATCTTTGTAATTAGCCGGATATCTTTCCACATGACACCACTTGCTATATATAGCGGCGAATTGATTGTAAGAACCTGTTGGATAAGAGAAGGACATATTTAAATCGGTCCATTCCAAAATTAAATCGTAGATACAATTATCGGCTACTGCATTGCCATAGAATGCTGTGGATTTTAATAGTTGACAATCAATCCCAAATCTTTCAAGTTGGGCAGCGACAGCTTCTGAGGCCGTCGAAGAAATATCGTGGCTTGATGGTGCGCCTAAAGTAATTGTTACCTCACGACCATTTAATGTCCATTTGCCACCCTCTTTAACCCAGCCAGCTTCCACTAGCAGTTCCGCGGCTCTTTGTTCGTCGTGACTATATTTTGGGAGAGCATCATAATGCGCTTCTGACATATATCTTTCTGCTTCACTTGCCGCCATGCCAATCAGCGGATAATAGCTTGTTTCGCCATACGGATTAGCGGATAGTTTAATTTCTTCCCTATTGAAGATATATTGAAAGGCTTCTCTCACTTTGTCAGTGAAAATTGGTTTTTTAAGATTGAAAGTAACGCCGATAGATCCTGGATCATACATTTTTAAATTGATTAAATCAGGATTGGTTAAAAGCATACTTTCTAGAGTATCTTGTTGGATGAATCCATCGTGATAAGTAATATAACCATTGGTGATTAAAGAATACGTTTGGTTTAAATCGTTGGAAGAATATAATTTGACTTTATCAAAATTGATTTCTTCTGCGTTCCAATAGTAATTATTCTTCACCAAGAGAATTTGTGTCGCGGAGAAAACTTCTAATCTGAATGGCCCCGTGGCCACATACCAAGTGGGTGAAAAACTATAGAAATTGTTTCTGATGACATTCATTCTAACGATTTGTTCATCGGTAGAGAAACGGTTAAACGCTCCCCACAAAGCCTGATTTGTGTTAAGCGGAGAATTCATCACTATTTCGTAAATTGGATCGACATAAGAAGCGAATAAATCGTATTTGACTGTTCCTGATTTATCTTGCGCTAATAAAAGTTCTTTAACAGTATCGGCTGGTTCTTTAACAGGATTCCAGACAAACTCTAATGTCTTATCATCAACGGTCTTTACCGCGGCCATGTAATTGGATGATGTCGGGTGAATCATGTAGTAGTATGCCCACGCATCGCTCGCGACAAAATCTTCTCCGTTGGCCCATTTGGCATTATCTTTAATTTTTACTTCTGTGACAGCGACATCATTTTGGCCTAAACCTTTATAGTAATTATAGGCATCAACGCCCATATCCACACGGTAATCGTCGATGTTTTTACGGCTGTGGGTAGGCATTGCTTCAGCTAGTTGGCAATAAATTTCGTCCGTCGAACGAACATAACGATATAAGCCTTCCACTACAAAACAGTTGAACGCGTCACAATACGTATTGCTGTTATAATGGTTGACCAAACCGCTCGGTGTCCAACTGGTAATCATAGCAAAAGAATTATCAGTATTTTTACCTTTAGTATAATTGCCCTCTTTCGATGAATTTCCACCTCCACCACAAGCGGTAACTAGACCAACCAATGATAAGATTGTAACAAACAATCTACTACGATGAGATTTCATAAATCTTCCTCCTTTAATAATAAATATTGTTGTAGTCAGCTAGTTTACTGATGCGTAAATTGCTGATTTTGTTGCCATTGCTAATAACGCTTAATAACTTATTCGAATCTGTTAAATTCGTCATCGCACTCAAAGTGGTATCATTGTTAACGTTGATGTCCAGATAATCACCATCTAGAGAAATGGTTAGATGGTACTTACTAACATCTTTTGCTTCCACTTCACAGCGATAGTCATCAAAGCTGTTATGAATAGTGAGATATTTTTTATTATTTTTTGAAACAATACCTATAAAATAGGTATCGCTACCATGGACTATCTGTAATCCTGCTTGATTATTGTTTGATAAATCGATGTCCGCTGTTAACAAATTTCTCGTTAATTGCACATTGATATCTTGGTTTATTAAATAAGATTCGTCGTCTCTATAAATTAAACCCTTGTTAAGCAAAGATAATAGACGGGCATCTAAACGAGAACGGAGACGACCGTCACTTTCTTGATAAACTTCGTGTGGGAGATTTAATCGTCCGCCCCAAACACTGGTGTTATAGCGGCAATTCAGCCAACCAAAGAGATAGTACTTATTGCCAACTTCATTAATTTGAGCCGCGTGTAAATCTTCTCCATCGAGACAGAATTCTTCTTTATTGCTCCAATTGACGTCTTGTGGTTTAGTGTTAGCGTCACCAATACGGTAGGTAATTTTACCGACATTACCTTTTGTACCCGTTCCGTATACCGAATAGAGCAAATACCAACGATTACCAATTTTCTTAATCTGTGGACATTCTGGGTCACCACGGTTTTTAAAATTGATTAATTTAACACCATCTGTTGAGAAAATGCCTTCTCCATTACCAGTATAAAGCGTTAAATATTTATCGCCGTGCGCTCCAGCAACAGACATGTAATTCAAAACCACTGAATAATAGGTATCATCTTCTGAAATATAACACATATCTGGGTCCCTGCCCGAGTAAACATCGCTGGAATAATAGGAAGCATACCTGTAGATAAGCATGTCGGTTTCAGAATCGATAAATGGATCAGTGCCGTTCTTCCAAGTTAGTAAATCACTACTTTTTGAGGTAGTGGTATGGTTACCCATTCCCATCGAAGAACGATACAGGCCTTCTTTGTCCTTGAAGACATTCAAAACGTAATATAAATCTTGTGTTGGCCTAGCACGATTGTCCATCTGTATGTTCTCATCTTGATAACGGATAAAATCAGTTGAAGTAGTTAATAACGATTCAAAAGTTTGGTGTTTTCTACCCGATTGATTGCCGGTTGAAAGATAAAACATATACATTTTTTTGCTTTCTAAGTCGTAGTACGGGTGAACATCGCCATAATATCCGTCAGCACTATGGTGCAAAGTAACTTCGTCATCCATTACAAAATCAATGACGGGATTGTACGTAATTGTAGCCGCCCCTTCTAAAACGAAATAAACGTTATCATCCTTATTTAGTGACACGATGTTTTCGTGATAAACCCCTTCTCTAGTTACCATTTTTTGAGTGATAAGTTGTTCGTTTTTATAAACGAGCAATAAAGCTTGTTCGCCTTCTTTTAAAAAGGCTGAACCACTGATGCAAGCGGAAGCGGTGACAGGCGAAATGAAGGAGCGAGTCGCGAAAGCAGACGACGTTGAGGTCATCCTTTCGTTATCAATAACTACTCCGTTTAGCTTAAAACAATCTCCTTCGTACAGTAGCAAATTATATTCATCGTCAGTTCTAGCTAAATAATAAAAATTATTGTAGCCCTGTACTTGATTATCTACGTAGCCATCGGATGCACGATACAAGACACTGCCTTTTTTGGGTGCAACTTTTGTTAGTTCGAAATGATAAATATCATCATACGTAATATCTTTGTTCACAACTGTTTCCTCACTAGAACCTCCACCATTGCTGCTACTATCAAAAGTAGTAGGCGAACTACCATGCCCATTACAAGAGATGGCTAAAAGGGAAAATAATATAGTTGCTATAAAACATTTTCTATAATCCATGTCATTTTTCCTTTCTAAATTTAATTGCACTGACTATTACCACCACTAGCATCAATATGGCAGAGATGATAGCGATGTAGAATTCGGCGGAAAAGGGTGTCACAAAAAATATCATCACTAAAGAAGCGATTAATAGAAAAAGTGCTAATTTAGCTAATAAACTGACATCCTTAAAATCCATATCCATAATTCTGATTATTATTTTTTAACTTCGATGTCTGTAAATGTCGTTGCGGTATTTAGTGAGTAAATGCCAAATTCACCATCTTTGATGTCAAACATTCTCGCTGACATCGCCACTTCGTCATTGACATAGACTTCTAATACCGATTCTTGCATGATAATAAGAATTTTGTTTTCCTTGCCTGGCAAAATATTCACATATCTTTCCGTATCTAATTGAGAGTGCAAATGAACATCTTTTCTTGGCCAAGAATCCATAGCTAAACGATTGTGTTTTAATTCGAATTTAACTTTGTAATAACGGTCGCCGTTATCTACGGAACGAAGAACGAAACCGAAACTACCTTTTAAATCGTGTGCGGTGAATTTTGCTTCGATTTTGCAGGTGTTAGGAATCATTTTGAACATTTGATAACTTAATCCATCTTCACCAATGATGTACTTGTTATCGCTGTGCTTAACTTTTCCTAACTTAGATGATGTTTCTAGTTTTACATCATCGACAAAAGCTTCACGTATTTCTTTCGGACAAGAAACCACCAATTCGCCATTTTCTTTTTGTTTTATTTCATGAGGAATAATGTTGCCTCCCCACTGCCACCAATCAAAATCAACTTCGTGGTTTTTAATGGGATTCCAACCAAATATTATTCTTCTACCCTTATCATCAGCATAACTCTTAGCCGCATAGAAGGCATGGCCATCAAAAGTATTGACCATCGGGGAAATCCATGGACCATAAGGAGTCTTGCTCATGCGATATGTTGTAGATATTTTTTCAGTAAATTCGCTGAACAATAAATAATACCAATCGCCCATTTTAAAGAAATCTGGACATTCATGAGCAAAATATGAATGCGGATAATAGAAAGGTTTTTCCGCTAATTTCCAATTAATTAAATCGGTCGAATGCGCTATATGAGTTAGAGCCTTAGTATTTGTGGGATTACTATTTTTATCTCTAGCCGTGATGAGCATAGAGTATTGTTTTTTATCTTTATCAAAATAGACAAACGGATCTCTGAAGTCATGCATTTCTAAATGATCCGGAGCCTCAAAAACAAAGCCTTTGTCTTTTTTCCAATTTATCAAATCTTTGCTCGTAGCACGTAAAATCTTTTGTTCGGGAAAGCCTTGCCTTCTTAAATGGGGATTGTGTCCGGTGTAGAAAATGACATATTCGTCACCATTTTTAATAATAGAGCCAGTAAAGACGTATAAATCTTGTTCGTCTTTAGCGCCTCTTAATAGAACAGGGCCGTAATCGACATAATTGACTAAATCTTTAGTGGTCAATAAGCACCACGGGCATCCTTCGCCCTCATTTTCGATGTCACGATAATCGCGAAGATAAAACAATTTAAATTCACCATTTTCGAAAAAAGGAATGACATCAGCACAGACAGATTTACCTGGCGAGCGGTAGTAAACTTTTCTCATAAAAATCTCCTTAAAATATTACCAAATATTAAGCAGTTGTAATTGTGCAAACGTTTGCATAAATGTTGAGAATAAATTGTTGTAAACAAAATACTTACAACCCTTTGCGGTAATAAAACAACTGACTTCACCTATAGTATTAAACAAAGAAAATTGATTGTCAAAGAGAAAATGCAAAGGTGTGCATTAATTTAGTTCGATGTCAAACATCCTCAGTGGCCTCAAATCAGAATTATAAATACTGGCGTGCAAAGACACGTCATCTATCATCTGTTGAGTGATGAGAGTTGTCCCAAATCCATATCGGATATGCTTAACATTCATCGTGGTTTTTATAAAAATGGTATTTGTACCTAGCTCATAATTTTTAACGTCTTCAAACCACTCGCCATCGTTTGATATTTCTAAACCACATAACTCATTTTTTAAAACAATGCCGTCTTTTTCATTTCTAAAATAAAGCATAATACCTTCGTCGGTCCGTTTGATTTTATCTAACTCAAGATAGTTCTTTTCTCTATCTTTCTTGTAGAAATAATAAGCGGTTTCTTCTGCGGCACGGAAACTTAATTCTTGTTTATCTTGAGGATGGATATCGTTGTAATCGCCTAAATCGTGATTAGGCACAACACAAGAATACGGATCTTTTAAAGCTACATCATTAAACGCCCCATTGATGATACCTCTTGCAGAGAAATCACCACCAAAACGGCAAAGTTCATATAAAACAAATAATAAATGTGGATTTTTAAAAGCCTCGCGATATTGAGCAATCATTTCTTCTAACATCGCTTGATAAAAAGAAGCATATCCAGTATCAGAGGCCCCTTGATACCAAAGAACACCACGGTAACGGTGTTTCAACAATGGTTCGATTAAAGCGTTATATCCATCAGAAGCTTTGGAAATTAATACGTTCGTTCTTTTCCAGTGTCTATTAGCGTTGCTTTCATAAAATTGCACACCGCTATTTCTTAGTTTTGTTATACTTTCTGAACTCATCCAAAAACCGATGGTCGCGCCTCCTACAGCGTTAGCCACTAAACCGATGGGAATCTGTAATTTTTCTCTTAAATATTTGCCAAATTGATATCCTGTGCAAGAAAAATTAAATATAGTCTGTCGATTACTGCTAGTCCAATTGACATTGCCTTTAATATTTTTTAAAGGAACGCTACTCCCATTTAATTCTAAATTTAATAGACGCAGCTGAGGATCGTCTTCAGCTTCTTGAATAGCTCTCGCGGTTGTGGAAGCCCCTCTGCATTGTCTCATTGTCCACTCCATATTGGATTGTCCACTTAGAATGAAGACATCACCGATATACACCTGTGTACTTGTTCTCTCTGTATCTGTAAACACTTCCATCAGAAATGGACCGCCGGCTGGTAAAGGGGGTAAATACACTTGCCAAGATTCACCATAAGCTTCTCCAGAGTAAGCTTTTTTGTTTATTTCCACTATTACTCGACTAGTAGTTTTACTTGTCGTGCCAAAAACTAAATTGCAGGTATTTCTTTGTAACACACAATTTTTGAAATAGTCATTGATAACCAGTGTTTCAGATGCCACTAATTGATCTTTTTCCTGATTAGTTAAAGGCGTAACTTCTGTCACTAGTTCGATTAAAGAATTATCAACTTCTTGCGATATATCTAGATTATCGTCACGATTAGGTGAGACATAATCAAATTGCTCACTAGAACTGCCGCTTGAGCAGGCAAAAGAAGAAAAAGACACCATAATTATCAACCCCAACTTAGACAAAGTTTTCACACTTTCATATTAGTCCATTTTCCACTTCTGTCAAACGTTTGCGAAAACAATATATTGCAAATACTAAGGAAAAATAGTCTATAATAAAGATTATGATTACCAGTAAAGATGTTGCTATAAAAGCTGGGGTTTCAGTATCCACAGTATCACGCGTTTTTTCTAATCACGAATCCATCAGCGAAAAGGTTAGGAAAAAAGTTCTGGCCGTAGCCGAAGAATTACATTACATTCCCGACACTAGAGCACGCAATCTTAAACTCAACAAAAGAAACACCTATGGGGTTATTATTTCCGATTCAAATAACCCATTTTACCTAAAAGTTATTACCAGATTTAATGCTCTACCAGATAATCGCGATATGAAAATGCTCATTATGTTTTCAGAAGAAGATGCTAGTTTAGAATACTCCAATATCATCTCTTTATTGTCTTCTAAAGTACGAGCGATTTTATTCACTCCCACCGGGGAATCTGATGCCAAAATCGAACCAATGCTAGTCGCTAATGAAGTACCTGGTCTACAGCTATACCGTCACAAATTTGATGGACTTGATTTTTTAGCCATCGACGATGCATACGGGGCGTATCTAGCTACAAAAGAGCTTATTGACAATGGGCATCGCGATATCGCTTTAATTGATTATGATTTAGCGGTTCCTACCCATAGAGATGAAGGTTATATACGGGCTTTTAAGGAAGCAAATTTACCTTATAAAAAAAGAAATATCATTAGACTAAGATTTAATGACAATATCGATGACACGATGATGGAGGTGTTAAGGAATAAAGAGCATACTGCTATCATTCCTGTTGGCGCGATAATGATTCATTCTCTGTATCGTTGCTTAAACAATCTAAATCTAAGGGTTAAAGAAGATATTTCAATTGTTGGTTATGATGATGTCAATATGGCTGAGTATTTAGGTTTAACGGTTATTTCTCACCCTTTTAGAGATATTGCTTTTGTCGCTAATGAAATAATTAAAAATAGGATAAACGATCCTAAGATGAAACCACAGCATGTTTGTCTAAAACCATTCTTAATCAGTCGTGATTCAGTGAAAAAAATTAAGTAAAAATAATTTAGAAAGACCACTTAAAAGAAGTGGTTTTTTAATGCAAAAAAGAGATGGGTCGCCAACCCATCCCTTTAAAATTATAATGTTGTTAATTATTCTGGCATCTCAAGAGCAGTATATGTGAGTGACCTAAAGACAATATTTTCGCCAGCATTTACTGCACCTAAGCCAAAGATTTGTCCTCGTGTCATACCGAGTTCTTCATATGTTAATACGTTGACCCCCGCATCATTCACAAACATTTTAATTCGATTACCCACGGATTGGAAACCAACCTTGATCGTGGTAGCTCCCGCCAAGTCGATTATTTCACCAACCTTGTATCCCCAAGAAGTAGCATCTCTATTATTAGCGTAGAACAAGCATGGGAAGGCTCTCATATCACCAAAGTCAAAATTGAGTTGTACGTTGAGTGATTTGTTACCGGATTCGATGACATTAAGTTGTCCGTTAATACCACGAATGTTAAGTTGGATATTAGAACCTGCAGGTGGTGTACCGTTAACATCAAATATGGCTTCAACTTTGAAATCTTGATGCGCTAAATCAGCAGCACGATAACCATCATTAAATGTATAATCAGCGGCCCCTTGAATGGTAAATGTTTTTTGAACAACTGGAACCTGTTTGATAACTAAGTTATCAAATTCAACACGAACTGCCGGTGGAGTATGGAACCATATTCCATTGAATGTCCCTTCTGTTATCGAAACAGAACCAGCAACTCCAGCATTATTTGTGTAACCACCAAAGTTAGTCAAGTGTTGGGCAATATGCTTAACACCATTAACATATAGTTCGATGTAGCCTTTATCCATGATGATTCGGTAGTTGTGCAACAAACCACTGCCATAAGCGTTCCAAACAACATATGGCGAAACAGATTCAAAACCACCTAAATTTTCTTGGAATGGATAGATGTAGTGCCATACACCGTCTTTCCAAACGTTGATACATGTGTAGCCATCTTTTTGGATTGCTAAATACATGTTTTCAGTAGCACTACTATTGAAACCAGGCAAGTGCACAGCTAATGATGTAAAGCCCTCATTAGCGCCATCTTTATCAAGATTGACATCAAAACTAATATCATAGCTATTTTCATCTAATAATGGGAAAGTGGGAAGCTCAAAGAAAGTGTCGGCTATCAACGTTGCCACGCCGTTATTAACCGTCACATTGTTGCCAAATTCATGTTCACCAGAGAAGTCTTCCTCATATAAAGTGTGAGGGTACCCTGGGCATTTGACTGCACAAGCTGGGTCTGTACAATCCGGATCTTTACAGCCTCCACAGAATTCACAAACGTTGTGACATACATGCACAGCGTAATCATGAATGAAGACTATTTTCTTAACAAGAACGTTGTAACTATCGACTCTTTCAAATTCAATCGTATTAGTTCCATAGGTTAAATTTGCCGAACCGATTTCAATGACTGCAGGAGCAGAATAAGTGTTGTTGAGTTGTTCGCCTAAAAACATTTGTTCGTAAGTAATAGTCTTCTTTGCGGCCGAAACTTCGACTAATTCATCATTCACTTTCAAGGTAAAGTTGGTTACTTCTTTTTCACCACCCTCGCCAGAGAATAATGTCTTTGGACCATTATCTGGCCATGTGTCCATCACGGCATCGAGATAAATTTTGCCTGATACATCTTTATCATAATGAAATGTAAAAGTAGCTTTGTCTCCATTAGCGTTCAATTTCAAATATGATTCTGGTGCGGTTTTCTTAGAACCAGAGAGAGCAAAATTATCAACGTTACCCACAAACATTGGGATTTCGATACGAGCACCTTTTTCCTCGGTCATCGCAAAACGATACTGTCCAGGGACTGTACCTTTTGTGACATAATCAGCATCTGCAAAAGAACCATTGGGAGCCGCGATTATTTCGGTAAATGAATAACCGCAAAAGCATGTTTTCTTTTGCAAACCTGCCACTGTGTGATTGGCGGGAACCAATTCTTGGGTTTCAAATGTGTGATCCGCAACATCCATCTTGTAGCCGTCGCCCGCGATGCATTCACGCCAGTGTTGCTCCTCATTGCTGTACCACTCTTCACCTGCAACATGCTCATGCACACTCGAAGATTCAACTAGCTTCGAAGATTCAACTAGCTTCGAAGATTCAACTGGCTTCGATGATTGTGATGAGGTTTTACTAGCAGTATCCACCACTGAGCTCGTCGGTGGTAAACTTGACTGTGAAGAAACCCCTACTTTGCTACTTTGATCGGTAGGCTTCAGGCCACATCCTACCAAAGATAAACAAAGGACAATCGATGTGAATAGAATACTTTTCTTCATAAAAAATCTCCTTTTCTATTATTTTTATTTCTCTTCTTTCTTCTTAAAAAGCAAGAAGTAGATACCTAAAATTGCGCTTAAAGAAGTAATGCTAGCCATCGTGGTTACACTGCCACTGCAGCCAGATCCTTTCCCTTCTTTTTCGCTTGTTGGATGACTTGTATCGCTGCTTTGCTGTGGTTCGCTGCTACTTACTTCACGCACTTTGACATTGACGTAAGCAAAAGGAGAAGTTACTCCATCGATGATACAATTTACTTTGAGAAGTCCAACGTTTTCCGTTGTCAGTAATTTCATGTCAAATGAAACGGAATAATTGTTAGAAGAAACCTTTTCTTCTGGTAAGAAATTCTTAGTCCACGCTTTTTGACGAGAACTGTCGGCGATAGGATAAGCTAGTCCTTCTTCAATGATAAAGACGTCTGAATATTCTGGCTTTGGTGAAGAAAAGTCTTCCTCAAAAAGATAATTCATTTCTTCTTCAGCAAGAAGCATTTGTCGATTATTTTTTTGGATTAATGACCCACCGAGGGCAAGGGTTAATAATGTTACAACTACGATGATACCTTTTTTCATATTAATAAACCCTTTTCATTTCATTAACTACCAAATCATTAATTGTCCAATCGCTACCGAGAACTTTAATATATTCGCAGTCCAAGTTGTTGAAAGCTCTACCACTCATCGCTCGGCAATTATCGATATAAATCTCAACACATGATTGATCGACAAATACTTCTATTTCCATTTCTCTATTTGAATCAAAAACATAATCCATGAAACTAATTTGTTTCATAATTGGATTACTAGTTTTCATCTCGTCAATAGTAAAAGTCTGTTTGTTGACATCGTAATAAAATGAGAAGGCTTCACTACCAGTCTTGTTGGATAAAATTTCAAAGCCTGCTTTATGACTTTCAGAACCTAAACGCATCTTATAAGCTAAGCGGTAACTTCTTCCTACTTTGTAGTAATCTTCTAAACTACTGGCAGCAACATCATTAAGTGTTAAAAGGGTTTTTCCGTAGATGGAAGAATAGTCGATATGGTTCACTACCGCGTTACCTTCTTCATCTAAAGAATAATATCTCCCCATCGTAAACCCTGCACTGTAGCTAGAATGGTAACGGTTATGACCGCTTAAATTCCAACCACATTGAAGTGTTTCAAATAAAATGATATGGTCTAGCATTGGATCATACACTTGTCCACCAGAGCAAGCAAAATAATCACTGCCAAAATCATATCGTTGAGCATTGAGATTGTCGGCTGTATAACGACATGTTTCCCAATCAAAATCCCCCAAAAGATAAATGGAGTCATTGCTTAAACCCACTTCATTCATTGGAGCGATAGCGAGCAAGTATTTAACTTTGTTTCCAGAGGGGCTAGTTAATCTTAAGAAAATTGGTACTTCCCACATATATCCCAGGTGTTTGTGTCGAGAATAATCAACTTCAAAGACCACTCCTCGATAGGACCAATTGGTAATATCATTGAGAGGAGCACTGAAACCTAAAATAACTGGATTACCGCCAGTTGCACGACGCGAAACAATGAATAAAAAAGCGGTATCGTGCTCAATGTGCACCTGCGGATCTCTAAATTCATCAGACTTAAAACCAGGCGGTAATTTGAGCTTTACTTCGGGCATCTTTTCCCATTGTTCTAAATCCGGGTCGTTTAAGTCTTTAGGTTTGCACATTGAAATTGTACAAGAAAATATTTTCGAAAAATCATCAAGAATAAAGCCGGTATAGAACAGGTAAGGAACATCGTTGATTACCGCTCCACTGCCCGCGAAAACCCAACGATTATCGTAATCATTGTCTCCACAGTGAATAGCGGGCTGGACTTCGTGCCAACTAATCATATCAGGGGAAACAAGATGCCCCCAAGTTTGCCCTCCTAAGTCTGGACCTAAATCTGACTTAGTGAAAAAGAGATGGTAGTTGCCCTTATAATAAAATCCTCCATTAGTGTCACTAACCCAGTTGATAGAGGGTAAGCCGTGCCACAATGTTCTATAGACATTATCGTTTAAATAGTTGCTGGGATAATTCATAGCTCTAAACGATAAAGCGGGGATCTCGCCGTCTTTAATATATAAGTCTGCTAGAGATTTAATCGCTGCCGCATCGAGAGCTTTATCGTAAATTCTTACTTCGTCGATTGCTCCACTTAAATAGTTATAAGGAAATACCGAAGGAGCTTGTTGATTGAAGGTGTTGCGGCCGATGTACATTGTTTCAGAGCCACTTAAAGAAATATCACCGACAAATTGACTCTTTTCCAAAATACCATTGCGGTATAGATTAACCGTACCAGCGTTAAAAGAAAAAGAGACGGCGTTCCATGTATAGAGCTTGAGGGTTTCGTCGCACCACACTTCTTGCCAACCAGCAGTAGTCTTAATGCGCACTCCCCAAGTACCGAATTTCTTAAAACCAAATATAAAACCACTGTCATCAAACGTCGAATAACATTCCACGAATGGTGTGATGTTACGCGTCACATCATTTAAATCGTAACTTCTTAATCCCACCCACATATCGATAGTGAAATCGGTAGTTTGAGAAAAGAAATTTTCCATGTCTATAAAGTTAGAATAGCCATCAAAACTCAGAGCTTTTCCCGATACGGTACTATCAAAGCGATAAGCAGGAGAAGGATTTTCATAAAATTGATTAGCGGAAACATCATTTCGCATATTTTCAACATCGTAAAAAACCCCTTTTTGTGCGACGTTTTTCACTTTATATAAGTTATCTTTGTCATCATCAAAAGTTAAAAGAGCTCTTAAAGAAGCTTTATTTGGATCGTTATTAAATTTCGTCATCCCGTCTACATTATTTTCTTTTTGATGGCAACCAAAAAGACTAACTAATGTTAGAAAAAGAACCAAAAACGAAGGAATTTTTTTATTTTTCATTTATGAATACGTTTGTGCAAACGTTAGCACTTGACTACATTTTAGCACACTTTTTAAAAATGTTAAGAAAAATGCAAACGTTAGCATAACTTATGTGACTTATGTGAAATTAATTATTTTTTATTAAATATCAAATATGTTATTAAGTTTCTGTTCATCTCACATCTAAACAAGATAATGCGTGACGCTTTTATCACGCTTCACCACAAATGTAATAGTCGAGGTTTTCAATCTTATTCTTTTAACACTTTTAATGGCGTTTTTATTCATATCTTTGTTGCTTTAGAAAACGAGTTAAAAATTCAAAACAAAAAAATGGATGCCTCTTTTAATTTTAGTGAAGCATCCAAGTTAGTTTCATATCTAACCGCAGGAGCGGTCTAAATGAAATTGTTTGTTTGTACTCTTTCCCTTCATCCCGAGGGCTTATAGGTTCGTAGGTCCCTATAAGCCAGGGGATTGAAAGAGAAATAATGAAATGTGTGCGTCTAATTGATGGGTAATTTTCCATCAACTAAACGAATTTTTTAATGTGTGCTGTCTGTTATTCTTCGTCGACGACTCTGACTTTTTCATAATCGCCAGCTTTGTTAACGAATAAGAAGACTGTCAATGCCGCGAGAGCAGCCACTATCAGACCATAGACACTGTAAGAGACTGCTAAGCCAATTTGCCATGGTGACATGGTATAAGTGATATATGATCCAGGAGTAATACCTAGTAAGGCGTTGCCGTTTGCGACATTATATAACTTATAATGTGCAGCTTCTTTCAAACGGTAGATAGCGGTATTTGATGTTCCATCTTTGAATCCGCTAGGGCTATCCATTAAGCAAGACGTTACACCGCCGGTCATTAGACCAAAGTCAGTATTTGAGTATTCGTTCTTGGTTCCACCAGCATCAGTGAAACATGTACCAATAAATCCACATTCTTCTCTCAAAATGCCGTAGATAATTGGTGATCCACCAGACCAGACGCCACCGATTCTGTTATAGGAAAGCATCAGCGCTGAAGCAGCGGTCATTTCTACGGTTTCAAATTCACCATTATCATTGTAGTATCTGACATTTCTCTTGGCTTCTTTAGCATAGATTTCCCATGGTCTCATATAGATTTCTCTTAAGCCTTGTTCGGTAACGAATGAGGTGTATGTTGTGTGGTTGCTATCATTTCTACCTTGACGCACGGTTTCTTGTTCGTTTAGCGCGCAGTGTTTAGGTAGCATGATTAAACCTTTTTCGCCTGCACCACTGGCTTCTGCAGCGAGCATTTTACCAGCGATTAACGAGTCTTCTGAATAGTATTCGTGGTTTCTACCACCAAATGGTGTTCTGTGTGTATTTGCACCAGGACCAAATAAGTAGTTGAAAGCTTGACCACCAGTTCTGCCTCTTTGGGCTTGAGCTTCTTCCGCCATAGCGTCGCCATAAGCACGAGCAAGTTCAACGTTCCATGTCGCGGTTAATAAGACTTCCGCACAGTATGGATAGTGTGTTCTTGTATTTTTCAAACGGAAGGAGATAATGCCCGATGGGGAGTCTCCGCCAGATGTGGCTGGAACACCCACAGATTCGATTGCACGATCACCCCAACCACCGACTAAGAAAGCGGTTTGTAGTTCTTCTAGTGATAGTTGGTCAATGAATGTTTTCCATGATTCGTCATAGAAATCAACCCCTCTCATATCAGCGAGTTGTAGAGTTCCACGATTTTGCTCAACGAGTTGTTCTTCTTCGAATAACTCAATATCGTGATATGGGGATATTGTATTAGCTGAATAGTCAGCGCTTGGTTCGTAAACTTTGAAACATTCTAGCAAATAGTCATTTGCCACTAAGTCGCCATCGACTGGAGCGGTTGGATAAGAAGCTTTGAAATTAGCACGTGTGAGGTTGGTGCAATAGCCACTACCCACAGTGTTTTCGTTGTATTCTTTAAACTTCCAGTTTAAATCTCTATCAAAAAGATTTTCTGCTGCGACTTTATCAGAGGCTCTCTTCTTATCGCCTTTATAGATTGTTTCTCCCATGTGAATCTTGTGGATTCTGCTGGTGTCATCTGCTCTAATTTCGGCCCATGAGTGAGCATTATCTGATAAGTAGAATAAATAATCACCTGCTTCAATGACATAGCATTTGTTGACTTTGTAGTCGTAGGAAGCAATGTAATCTTTTTGAACTTCAACTTCAACAGTGCTTGATGCACCTGGAGCGATGATATCAGTTTTGGTAAAGCCTCCTAAAACGACGTGAGATTTTTCGATGCCACCTTTTGTATAAGGTGCGCTCACATAGATTTGAACAGGAGTCTTGCCTGCTGCTGCACCAGTATTTGTGACTTTAACTTTGAAAGTATAGGTTTCGGTGCCGCGATCATAACTAGGATTGCCGACATATTCATATTTGAAATCCGTATAGCTTAAACCATAACCGAATGGATAGACAACTGTTCCGTCATAGTCGAAACCAGCGTAATTGCCTTTACTAGCTTCATATGCGGCAGTTTCAAAATATCGATAACCAACATAGATGCCTTCTTCATATTCGACAGTGTAGTTATTTCTGTGATAGAAATCACCTGGGGCATCTTGAACATTGGTGTATTTGAATTCTCCAAAGTTGATGGAGGTTGGAATGTCATTAAGATTATCTCTTACATAGGTATCGACAAGATGACCTGATGGGTTGATTTCACCTTTGAGAATTTTAGCAAAACTCTCAGCACCGGTAATACCAATACCACCAATCCAGTAAGCACCTTTAACTTTAGAAAAGTCATAGGTTTGATTTGTAAAAGGATCTGTGTAATTGGCTCCATCAAGCAAGAAACCTAATTCCATCGCATTTGGAGAAGAAATTGCCATCACAACATTTTGGAAATGTGCACAGGCTTCTTTAATTAAATCTAATTCATTTGCGGAAAGAGATAAGGCCGTTCTGTTGTTCTCGGCATCACCCATATCGATGGCAGGGTCACTACCTTCAGAATATGAACGACGGAGAAGAATTAACGCTGTTCCTGAGCCGTATGTGTCATAGGTGGCAGCAACGTTTGTTTGGTACCCTTCGTCCGCAGGATTTATTTCGCCCGAGCCATTATTAACTTGAGACATGCCTTTGTAGTAATTCCAAGCAGACATATTAAGGTCAAAACCAGCTTCTTGTAGTGCGACGCCCATTTGGACGCCACCATCTCTAGTAGCAACGTCATCGGTTGGAGCGGTAACGTGGTGACCACAGTTTCTACCTAACAGTGTAAGTTTGCTACCGGCCGCTAATGGAAGAAGATTTTTTCCATTCGCTAGCTTTTCGTTTTTGAGTAGAGTAATGCCTTCTGCTGCGATTCTTTTGTTCGTTCTTGTAGCATATTCAAACGATTCATCAACATTTTTGCATTCGAACTCAATGTAATTGCCTTCCCAGTCTTCAGAATCTGCGTGCTTGTTGACAATCATATCACCAGCACCAAGATAACCATCCATGATTCTTGAGTAGGCGTTCATTAAACCACCAGCAGTAAAGACGAGAGCGCCTAATACTACAGCGACACCTACTGAGGTGGCTAATACTACGTATTTACGTTTCATAAATTTTTTTCCTTTCTTAATTATTTCTTTATATCATCAGTTTTTCTGAAACCGATGAAGAATGCCGCGGAAACTAATTTAGCGATTGCAATAACTAGGGAGACAACCCCCACAAATATGGCATACCAACAGAGATGATAGTTGCCCAAATTATTAGCGGCTGTCAAAGCGTCAAGCGTTAAATTGCCAGCGGTTGTTAAGATAATAGGACAGGCTGAGAAATAGACAATAGCGGTGAAAATCAAGAATGCCGCTGCTACTAATTCCAAAATGCCTTTCTTTAATCTTTTGCCTCTTCTCATCATCAACATCGTGATAAGAAGAACTAAACATGTACCAACCATTGCCATTACCATTAGTGGATTCGTCGTGAAGGCACGTCGATCAGCAATTGGGATGTTCGTACCCCAATGGACGAAGGTCACTTGCCAGCCAAGAAATTCTTGGCCTGGGTATACTCCCCAATCGAACTCTGGATCCATACTTCCTGGAATGTAAGCTCTGATGATTGGTGCAATGGAAGATAACCCGATAACCACTATTGCTATGAGAGATAGAATCATAGAGATTATACGGATTCTTTTTGCATTTTCCTTGGTGTTAAGTTTCTTAAAGTCCATTATTGTACCTCGCAATCTTTATTGTTGCACTAAGGTGAAATGGAAAGTAACCTCAATAGTGCCACCACCCATTCCCGGAGGACCTGGTTGGCTCTTTTGAACAACGTAATCGAAGTTTCCAGTGGCTGAACCAGTCCAAGTAACTGGGTTGCGATCGTTGGACGTGAAGGTAATTACACCCCCTTCTTCAATCCAATTGCCTTTTTGATTGAACCAATCTGAAGTACCGACCTGGATGTTCAATTCGTATTGTTGTGAATCGGCATTTCTAAACAATATGAGATCTGCTTCTACCGATCCAGCGGCGTAGGTGTCCATGCGTTCTTTGAACTCATTAGTATTTGTTCCTTTGAAGATATAAATCTTATCGCCTCTAGGATCTGGAAACGCTGCATCTAAATCTAAATCACCAGAGAGATGGTAGAGCTTATTCTCATAATTAGTGCTACCAAACATCATTTTGACGGAGGTGATGTACACAATTCGATAGTTTCCGGTGCCTTCGCCAACATCTCTTACAAATGTTGTTCCCTCTTTGTTGGTGTAAGTTCTTACGCCGTCTGCATCGACGTAAGTGCCATAATCGAAGATGTTTTGAGAACCATAAGATATGACATCAAATGTTCCATCGCCAAAATCACGAAGTTTAATGAGTTCCTTAGTAGTTTTAGCGTTACCTTCGTATACGCATACACCTTGAACAACGTCATAGGGATCGACGTAAGAGTCGGTCACGACAAACGTGTCATCAGAATAAGTCATCATTAATCTTATCTTCTCCGTGGCTGTTAAATTAATGGTGTAATTGGAGTAATGCACCTTGGTGTAAGAATTGTACCCCGAAAGAACTTTCGCTTTGTTTCCAAAATCAAACGAATAGCCATTTGTTTGACTGAAAGCCCAGGTTCCTTCTAGGTCAATGGGTGTTTCGGCCTGCAGACAAGTTAGCGTGCAAGTGTTGTCGTCCAAACCTTTTAAATTAAGTTTGTAGGTTGTTCCTTCATAGAAGGTTGATGCGGAATATAAAAAAGCTGTCGACGCTTCTTTTTTACCACCGCCTGTGTTACAACCCGTAACGGTCAGCATTGCTAAACATACAAAAAAGGCCACTAAGTATTGTCTTTTCAACACTTTCATAAAATTTCCTTTCTGAACATTATAAAAAGTTCGTTCAAATATTTTTTGTCGAATATGTTGCCAAGCATTTTTCAACAAGAATATAATAATTTAATTATTAAAGCGTACAACCGCATTGACACAAGAAAACTTGCTGGTTGCGTAAGATACGCTAACAAAAATCACAAAATGCCATTTTTCAGCCACATGATGCCATACTACCTTCGCAAAAAATGCTTTATAATGAGGTGTGTGTTCTCTTGCGTAAAATGGATATTTACTTAAGTATTCCCATAATAGCTACGACTTTTTCAGGTTGGCTTAATATCATAACTTACGGCGTTATGGCTGTGATTTTTATTAGTGATTTGAAGTGGGACAAAAAAACAATACTTGCTGTCGTAATACGTTGCTTGATTGCTGTTCTAGTTTATACAGGTATAGACGTAAGCATCCGGGGTATCGCTAGTCTTTTTCCGGACAATATCTTTACAAGAGTCGATGGAATCACCGCTTTTCTTTCTTATTTTCTCACACCGCTTCTAGTGAGTGCTCTTGCTTGTATATTCATTAAAGATTTCAATCCTTCTGTCAGGATTGTTTTCTCATCGCTGCTTTTGACCAGTTGGACTACCCTTCCTGCAATATCTTTTTACTTATCCGATCTATTTAATTCAAATATTTCTATCATATGGACGTTGCCTCGTCCCATAATTCTAATTATTCTCAGATTAATTATTCATTATTTAAACTTGAACAAATATCCGACCTTGAGTATTTGGCAACTTCTTATTTTTGAATCCTTTATCATTATTGAAATAGCCATTTTAATCATCACACACCTCAATTTTGAGTTTCAAATTCTTGATATTAAAACACTGAACTTTATCTCTCTATTAATTTGGATTACTGAAATATTTGTCTATATTTTCTTTTTCTTTTTTGTAAGAAGTTATAGTGAAAATAAAAATCACGAATTAGAAAATCAGAAATTAAGACAAGATATAAAACTATTAACTTTTATGGAAAGCAACTATGAGAATATCGCCGCTCTTAAGCACGATATGAAAAATCAGTATGCCTATATCTCGATTCTCTATCAACAAGGAAAAGACGAAGAAGCTAAAAAGTTTTTTACAGAAATGGCGGTTTCCGCGAATGAAGTTTTGAACTTTGCTTCTACAGAAAATAGAGTACTCGACATTACTCTCAATATGATTATTGCCAAAGCCAAGGAATATGGTGTCGAATTTGAGTATCTCTGTTCGTGCCCAAAAGAAACAAGATTCTCCGATCAAAATCTTTTTTCACTGCTGATAAATATTTTGGATAACGCTATTGAGGGCAGTGCCAGAAGCAAAATCCAGAAAAAGAAGGTTTTTGCAAGAATCCATACTTCAGGAAATTATCTATTCATCAGTGTCCGCAATACAGTCGATCCTAGATTGAGTCTAGAATCAATCGAAAAACAAGTAACTTTGAAAAAAAATAAAATTTCACACGGATATGGGAAAAAGATCATCAAAAGAATTGTCGATATGTACGAAGGTGCTATCGATACCTCCGTGGAAAATGGTATCTACGAGGTCAAAGTAATGCTCGCTTTAGAAGATGAAAAAAACTTGAGAAAGGAGGCCGAAAATGAAACTCACTAATCTGAAAATTATCATCATCGATGACGAGCCAGATATTCTCAACATCATCGCGTCAAGCGTTGAGAATTTATTCAAATCGCACGCTATCACTTGCCATTGCGAAAAATATAGTGATGGTAATGAATTTCTCAAGAAAGAAAAAGACGCCTCTTTTGACATCGTCTTTCTAGACATTGATATGCCGTGCATCGATGGCATCCAATTAGCGCAAAAAATCATTGAAAAGGATAGTTCTACCACAATTATTTTCGTTTCAAATCGTGAAGATCGAGTGTTTGAAACATTTGAAGTTCGTCCTTACGGGTTTGTTAGAAAAACTCATTTTCTTACCGACATTACAAAAATCATTAATCATTACATTCTCGAAATGGAAAAAAAGGAAGAAGAGAAAAGACCAAAACTTATCATTCAAACAGACGGCCAGCAATTTTTCGTCCAGATGGAAAAAATTATTTTTATAGAAAGCTATGGACACGAACAAACCTTTCATCTCGAAGATGAAAAATTAACGGCGCGTGACACTATGGCTAACATTGATTTCGTCACGAAAAAATACGGGTTCAAACGAGTTCATAAAAGTTACATTATAAATTTAAGCAAAGTAAAAGCCATCGTGAAAGATGGAGTTATCATGTCCGACTCTTCCTTTGTTCCCATCAACCGCAAAAAGATTTCAAAATTTAGACAAGAATATCTTAAACAACTACAATTCTTCGACTATAGTGATGAGCTTTAATCGTTTAGAATATTTTATCTGGACATCTCAAATATTTAATTGAAATATGCCTTCTCAATAACGAGTGATTTTTAGTGTCACTTTTTTAATATTTTCTATCGCGTTTACGATGGACAAAACTGTCCTTGTAATTATCCAGCTTGACCGATGGCGGTCGAATTACTACTTTGAGTCCAACTTATGATTTGTTCGCCATCATTAGAAAGCGTGTAAGTGGTATTTAGCGAAAGCTCTGACGAATAGATGAGAAAAGCGCTGTAGATATATTTATTGACGAATGTTTTGTTCAAGTCCCCGCCAGTTAGGGTATAGGTTCCCGCTCCAAAAATGTTGCTTGAATCAGGGGTTCCTAAATTTTGTTCGCCCAAAAAATTCCTAGGCCCTCCACCACCGGGACCTCCAGGGCCTCCAGGACCACCAGGGCCACCTGGGCCGTTAGGAGCGGAAGTCGAGCCATAATAGGCGTAGAGCACCCCGCTTGCTGCCGTCGGGGTTTTTTCTACGCCATTAAAAGAAATAAATGTTCCACCCTCAATTTGACATCTTCCATCCACATCAAGTCCAGTAGACATAAAGTGAGATCTTCCATGTGAACCTCTGGAAATCACTAAACCTCCTGTTTGAGTAAAGGTGCCGTTAGAATCAATGCCATCAGTGTCTCCAGTGGAAACCGTAACATCTAAAAATCCCCCTGAAACTTCGATGCTGGGATATTCTCCATTTTTAGAAGCAGCATTCACTCCATCGTCAACTCCATACACACGGGTGTTTCCCCCACTAATTGAGATGTGGGTGGCTTCGATTCCCTCTACTGAGTTATCGACAGTGATATCCCCACCATTGATAGCAAGGGTTCCATCTGCGTGCACCCCATCATCTCCGCTAAAAACATCGATGGTTCCTCCATTAATAGTGATATTTCCTATTCCAACATTGCCGTTTTCCAAGGTGTCGCCATAGTTTGCGTGTACCCCGTCATCGCTCGCTTTAATAGCAATTTCGCCTTCGTCAATTAAAATTTGGTTATCGGCTTTTAATCCTTTAGCGGAAGTATCAACGGAACTATAATTTGAGCCATAGGAGGAATTTGTTCCTGTAACTATGCTCACTACGGTATCGATAGAATCTTCATTTTCTTGGTTGATAGTTATGTCGTGAGCCGCATCAATTCCATCATAAAGAGAATCCACCACTAGCTGTCCACCAGAAATGACGACGTTTCCTTTTTGATTGCCTTTTGAAGATATATCGCTATTGTCGGTCTTCAGTCCATTGCCATTTTTACTAATCGCGGTGACATTTCCAGAAATCATACTAATTCCATCTTTTCCTTTAAAGGCATTATCAACCGCGGTAACATGCAAAGTTTCTTTTTGTATATCTAAATCTTTGGTCGTATGTACTCCATTATTGTAATTGCCAATTACCACTAAAGAGCCCGTGCCTTTAAGTTTTAAATCGCATTTGGCATTAATAGCCCCTTCTCCTAGAGATGAGTCATCAACGGTTTTAACATTTCTTAAATCCTTAACATAATTCACCGTGTTCTTCTTTGCAGAAATTTCCACTTTGTCAGCTTTAACTGCTTTAATCGGAGAATCCGTGGAGCAGGAAATAGTAGCCCCTTTAAGTTCGAGGACTACTTCATCATTCTTTCCCGCCTCAATTAGTATTTGTCCTTCTTCTAATCTACCCGAAGCAACGTAAGTCCCAGACTTAGTAATCCTATACAAACCCTCTTCTTCAGTAAATTCTCCATCGCTCGACGACAAAGAGAAAGCCCCCTCATTAGAGTCTTCAGGAGCATTTGGAGTATCGATAGTTTCAAAAGAAGGACCGCTTGTTTCATTCCCGTTTCCTTGATTATCAGAGCTTCCCACATTATTGCTAGACTCACTAGGGGGTTTAGATCTGTCGGAGCTACTAGATTTGCTAGAAATGCTAGATTTATCAACGCTAGATGTATTGATTGATGAACTAAAAGAATTACAACTTGTGATTGCCAAAATAGATAGTATCGACAAGGGTAATAACAAAGTGCGTTTTTTCATAAAAATAATCTCCTTTGAACAGAACTGCTGTTTTTTTCATCAAAATATTGCATTTGTTTGTAATTATTACACCACTCTATTTTATGAGTGGCAATATTTCTTTTTCTTTAAAAATCCGTGAAGTTAACTTTGTTTTTGTTCAAAATCTATCAAGCCTCAGCAATTTCTGTGAGAACATTAACTAGCGTGAATAATTTTTTGTAAAATAAAATGACAAGTGATAAACCAACCACTAAGGTTTCAATTACATATGAAAAGCTAAAAATCTTTCGTCTTATCTATATCTATCGCAAGGGTTATTTTCAATTTTAGGATTAAAATTTTTCAATAAAATTATATAGAATTAACTATTTTATTTGCTTCTCAATGTTTTTTTGTTTTGCCTTATGTTTTTAACAGTGGTTAGTGATAATATCTATATAACAATCATGACGAGGGAACAATATATGAAAATACTTTTTCTTGGTGATTCAATAACCGAAGGATACATGGCGTCCTCCCCTAGCAAAAATTTTGTTACATTAACCGCTAAAAAACTTGGTGCCGAATTTAAGAACTATGGAGTGGGCGGTACTAGAATAGCTAGACAAGAATTTGCCTTTCCTGGTAACGCTCTGCTTAATTATGACTTTAATATGCGTTTTGAAGTCATGGACAAGAAAGCAGATTTGGTAGTCATCATGGGTGGCACCAACGATTTTGGTCAAGGAGCGGCGCCACTCGGCAAAGAAAATGATACTACTCCTTTTACATTTAATGGAGCGGTCAATTATCTTTTTGATAACCTTTCTAAAACTTACGGCAACAAAAACATCATCGTTATTTTGCCTCTTCCCCGTTACAATCAAGACTCAATTGATGGAGACGGAAAAATATATAAGCAAGGCGTCGTTGGAACACTAGCTGACTACACTGAAATTATTAAAAAAGCAGCGAATAAATACGATTTATACGTTGCTGATTATACAAAAGAATTTGGCGTTCCTCCGATAGAAGAATCCAAATACTTCGCTGATGGACTTCATCCAAATGATAACGGTTATGAGTTATTGTCTAACCTGTTAGTTAACGATATCAAAGCATTGCTATCTCTAAAATAGCGCTATTAAACTCATTAAGTTTGACTAGAATATTCTCTTTGTGGTAACAGGGTCAAATAAATGGGCTTTTTCTGTTCTCAAATAGACTTCAAGCACATCGCCAGATCTAATTACTACATTAGCTGGTACCTTAGCAATAATATCTTTGTCATTAAAGTCGGTATGAACATAATACTCATTACCAAGCAATTCCGCGACTGTCACAACAATTTCAAAAGAAGGGGGTGATTTTTTGTCCTGTTCACAAATTGCTATATCTTCCGGCCTAATACCATAGACGAATTTGCGTTCGGCATTTTTAATGTTTTCAATCGCTGATAATTTAATTTCTAAATCAGTAATTTCTTTTTCATGATTCGCTAATAATTTGGCGTTCTTTTTATTGACTCTAGTTATCACAGGTGGGTTATCTTTTAACTTTTGAAGTTGGAGTTTAAGATTGATTATTTCATTTTCGTAAAACTTGTTAATTTGTTCTTTTTGTTCCTTAGAAATTTTTACAGAAACCTTTTCATTCAAAATTAATTTACTTTTATTTTCATTATAAACGCAGTCAATAAAATTCATAGCGGGAGCTCCAATAAAGCCCGCTACAAACAAATTCGATGGATTAGTATAAATCTCTATTGGAGTACCGATTTGTTGAATATATCCATCTTTCATGACGACGATTCTAGTCGCCATGGTCATTGCTTCGGTTTGATCGTGAGTAACATAAATCGTTGTAGCGTTTAATTGTTCGTGAATTTTGATAATTTCACTGCGCATTTGCCCACGCAGTTTAGCGTCCAAATTTGACAGGGGTTCGTCCATCAAAAAGACTTTTGCATTTCTGACAATGGCTCTGCCAAGTGCTACTCTTTGTCTCTGACCACCAGACAATTCTTTTGGCTTGCGCTTTAAATAATCTTCTAATTGTAATATCTTAGCGGCCGCAGTTACTCTTTCTTTAATTTCGTTTTTGGGAGTCCGCCTAATCTTTAGACCAAAAGATATGTTGTCAAAGACACTTAAATGTGGATACAAAGCGTAACTTTGGAAAACCATTGCAACGTCTCTTTCCTTTGGTGTGCGGTCGTTAGAATGAACACCATCAATATATAGATCACCAGAAGTAATTTCTTCTAAGCCAGCAATCATTCTTAAAACAGTTGATTTACCACACCCAGATGGTCCAACGAGCACTAAAAAATCGTGTTTTTGCACTTCTAAACTAAAATCATGAACAGCTTTTATTCCGTTTGGATATACTTTTGAAATATGTTGTAAAGAAACATATGGATGATTATTTTCTTTCATGACTGTTCTCCTTTATTTGATTTTAATAATGTATTCGTAGGATAAATCTCCTTCAATCCATTGTGGAAAATTTGTGCCCCACATATTATTGAAAAGATTGAACACAAATATTGGTTTTCTTTTTTTAGCTACTCCACCATTAAACTTATAAATTGCTCCGCTTCCAAAAGAAACAAGAGGCGAATCAATAGGATTAATAGAAATGTCGTCAATGGCAACCTTATCGCTGACACAATACAAAATATTGTTAGCGTTTTTATTGATGTCCTCCATAACATTGAGCTCATAATCTAATTTTTTAACTATAAATTCTTTGCCTTGACAGTTGGTGTGAAATAGTAAGTCTCCATATTCAACATACGGTGTTGCTTCTTTCTGATTCAGTTTGACGATAATCTGGATTCTATCTTCAGCATCCACACCAATTTTAATGATTAGTGAATGGCAGTTTCCATATAAAGTATAACTCTCCTTTGAAACTCCGTATTCAAAAACTGAATAATTATGATCTGAGTAATATTTTTTAAGCTTGATACCGTATTTTTTCTTATCAACTTCGCCATAACTTTGCCTACCAAAGTCTGCAATCGCCCATTCATATAAACGGGTTAGGTATTTTTTTTCAAAATCATAAATTTCTTCTGTTGAAACAATGCCATATTGATAGTCAATAATTATTTCTCTATTAGTTTTTGCATAAGCGATGAAAGGCTTTCCATTTTTGATAGTAACTTTGATATTTTGATTATTAATTGGAACAAATTTTGTTTCTAAAGAACCATATTTTCGAGCAATATTAACGCAATTCATTGCTCTTTCGCGTTGTTCATCCCAACTTTTTTCAACCAATTGATAACGTGGCGAGGAGCGTTCTTTTAGGAACAACTCTTTTGGATATGAACGCTTCCAAGTTAAATGCGTCTTAATATCCATACCCCAAGTATGCTCAGAGAACAAAAGAGAATTTTCATAAAAATCTAATGTATCTTTTTCAGAGAATGTGGCTTTAGCGGCAACATTTCTCGCTCTTCTAATGAGGCCCACTTCTTTAGGATAGGTCGCCACACCATGAATCCATGTGTCGCCTAAATCTTTCTTAATTACTGGAAGTGACGATAAATCGCATTTTATTATTTCGCAATAAAAGTCATCTAATGAACCGAACAACACTTCTGCTCCAGGATAAGCTTTTTTGATTTCTTTTTCGTTTTGTTCTATTTGGGACCATGGTTGAGGACCAACGTTATCGTTTGTTTGTTGCAATGATAACCAAACAGGATATTTCCAATCCTTTGGAGGTAAGAGCGTAGAGCCGTATGTCTTATTATAAAACACTAGAACGCGGTTTCCCTCTCTGTCTTCCCACCAAAATAACATTGGTACATCAGGATAAATAGAGGCTGGATTACAACCCATGTGAAGAAATCTGACACCGTTTTTAGCTAAATATTTGACTAGAGCAATTGTATGACCAGGAACATCAGTAGTTTTAGCGGACATCGGGAAAGATAAATTGTATTTAGAACAAATTCTTTTTGCACAATCAAACAAATGTTCCATATCGTTAACAGACATGGATTCTGTATGACTGGTGAAAGGCAAAGCATGCAACACGAGTTGCTGATTATGGATTAATTTTTCCGCTCTTGAGAGCAATTCTGGTGTACAGCGATTTAAACTCTGCTCTAATGGCCAAGCGGACATTGTCCAAACATGTCTTTTGCCTTTTGGATAGGATGAAGTTTTTTCACAAAAATCCAAAACATCCTTTAACATAGTGGACGAATATTCTTTGATAACGTTTTCTGATAAATCAGTAAAACCAATATCGAAATGTGTTTTAAATACGTTAATTATTTTCATAAATCAATCTCAACAGTCTGTAATGATAATCTTTCTGATTCAACGCTCACGGAAATGTGTTTTTGTTCAGCAATTACCCAAATGGAATACATACCGCCGCTTAAAGAAACGGTACTAGGCCCAACTAATCTTGCACCATTGACGTTTATTTTAATCGGCTCGCTATAGAACTTCATAACGTTGTCTCTTTCATCGAGAGCGGAAACTTTGATTCTAATCGAATCGAACAATCTAGGTTGTTTGGTTTTAATTTGTAAAGAAAGCCTCGATGGAATTGGATTAGAAGAGTAGGCTCTTGTGGCTACTAATTTGTTGTTAATGTAGCCATAGAAAACAACATCTTTCCAAGTAGAACCCCAAACTTCAGGCATTTCTTTGATAATAATAGGTGGATGAGGAAGATAAGGATAATTCGCTTTATCAGGATAATAGTCAATGGGGTCTCTCCCTTCGAAAACCATGGTTAACTTATCGACATTCGTGTAGACGAAAAGCGGTAGGACACCACCAATGTCTTTTTCACCAAAGGCCCAAATAGTTGCTGGTTCAAAAACCACCCCCTCTTGAGGATTTTTTTGTGATAAATAGACGTAAGAGGCATATTTTGGATTTCTAAAGATATCCATCACGCCGTGATAACAGATTTTATCATTCGTGCCGAAGTGGCGATGCGTGTTATAATCAAATGCACACCAACCAATCGCACCAGATATATTTTTAATGCTGTGTGCAAAATTCTGTATCTGAGCATGTCTTTCGGCATGCCTTACTAATCTCGCTTCTTGATCGTTTATTTTAGTTGGGAACATATGTCCCATATATTCTGTGACTAAATAAGGGACATCGTGGTCTAAACCAGTTTCCATTCTTGGTTCCCTTAGTGGAGGTTCTTCATATAGAGGAACAAAATCATTAATAGCAAAAACGTCTTCTAGGAATTCACTGTGTGGCTTCCATCTAACTCCGGCGGTTTGACGATAATCCAAGGAGCGGGCGAGCGCGTTAGTTTTCGTATAAAAATCGTGATCATCGTCAGATTCATTAATGCGTACACCCCATAAGATAACAGAAGGGTGGTTGCGGTCTCTCATAATCATATCGTGGACATTTTTTAATGATTGATCTTTCCACGCTTCATCGCCAATGTGGTTCCAACCAGGAATCTCTTCAAATACTAGCAAACCTATTTCGTCGCAGCGGTCTATAAAATGTTTTGAAGGAGGGTAATGTGAACTTCTCACAATATTAACCCCGAGTTCATATTTTAAGATGTCAGCATCTTCATATTGGGCATTTCTCGGCATGGCATAACCAACATATGGAAAGGATTGATGACGGTTTAAACCCATTAGTTGTAACCTTTTGCCATTTAAATAGAAGCCATCGTTTGTGAATTTAGCGGAACGGAATCCATATTTGATACTCTTTTGATCACCATTTGTTCTGACAATGATGTCATACAAAGTAGGATTGTCGACATCCCATAATTCAACATGAAGCTCAGAAAAGACAATTTTCGCTTTTCCATTGTTTGAAATAGCTTTCTGCTTCCCGTATGTACGACCATCTTTTTCAATCTTCACTTCGACTTCCTGGTCTCTGCCAGTTAAAGAAATTTCAACGTGTAAATCTTTATCAACAACATCAGTAGAGAAAGCATAGACGTCTTTGATGTAATCGTTCGAAGTAACAATTAGATTAACGTCACGATAAATACCACCATAACAAAGGTAATCAACCACTCCCCCAAATGGTGGTACATCAGGCCTTTCATTGCTGTCGACCAAAACTGCGATGACATTTTTTCCATCGACAATAAACGCTGTAATATCGCATTCAAAATTTGTATAAGCGCATTTGTGACTATTAACAAATTTTCCATTGACGTAAAGTTCAGCGTAATTAGAAATGCCTTCAAAAACTAAATGATACGTCTTCCCAACTTCTTTTTTTATAACTACCTTCTTACGGTAATTAGAAATGAAACAAAATTCTGTATCGCTAAAATAGTGCAAAGGCAGTTCTTTATTAGTGTGAGGTAAATAAACATCATCAAAGCAAGAATCATCAAATGTTGGATTCTGAAAGTTTTGATGGTTTTGATTAGAATATTTCCAATCGAGATTAAAATTAATAATTTGTCTCATTAAATATTATCAACGACTATTAAAGCCAAGTCCTCTGCTTTAACACTGAGTGTTAAAGATAATCCGTTATCTATATTTGATGTGAAAGTGTCATAACCTTCGCCACCACAAACTTCAATATGGATATCATCCACGTCAACATCCATGTATGGATCAAATTGAACGGTCACCTTTCCATCATTTATGTCATATGAGGAGACCAAGATTAATAATTGTTTCTTGCCATCAGGAGCGGTTCTAATTGAAGTTTGATATGAGAAGTTATTAGTGCCGTCGGTCTTTGCTTGGCTGACAAAAATGGTTGGATTAGAATTGAGAATAATTGATCTGATTGCATCAGCATAGAAATCTAGCATGTTATTCCCTTGGTCTAAACACCATTCAGTTAGGGCTAAGAATACTTTTCCTTTTCCATAATTGTTTTTCACAAAAATTGGCATATTCTTACCACTTTCGGTCGCTAGAGCTTCAGCGGTACTTTGCACACCAATCACAGAAACGAATTGATTAGATGTGTAAGTATCTTTTACATAAGAGAGCGATTTATCTTCAGATGAAGGAACTTTCTTAATTGTGTTAGAAAAAACCACGCGATCAGAATAATTCCAACCGTCAAAATCTTGGAATATGAACCCATAGAATTCTGGATCTTCATAGAACCCGCCATGGGACAT
The DNA here is from genome assembly GCA_012837435.1 of Erysipelotrichaceae bacterium. Taxonomy (GTDB): domain Bacteria; phylum Bacillota_I; class Bacilli_A; order RFN20; family CAG-826; genus RUG14515. The sequence goes on along the minus strand of DURD01000011.1, from coordinate 59,595 downwards.
GCTTTGATAAGCGCTAATCATTAGATTCCCACCACCACTAACGAATGATTTAAGTGTTTGGTTGAGTATATCATTCATCTTAATATCACCAAGGACAATCACGTTTTTGTATTTTGCTAATCTTTCAGGAGCAATATCAGTAGCGATGACGTCGTAGGCACCTAGGGGAGATTGAGCAAAATAGCCAGGATATAAGTCTGTTCTAGTAGAAATTTGTTGAATTGTTCTTCCGTAACCAGGAGAGAAGACGTTGAGATAATTAGAAAGCATCTTATTAGCGGTTGTTTGTGCGAGCTTCCCCCAGTTTGAATCTTCAAGATACCAACCGCCCCAAAGTCTGCCGACTTCCCAGCCGTTATCTCTGTCGACCATGATTGCCGTTTCGTTACAACCAACCACATCGTCGTAGGCATGGTTTTTAACATAGGACCAGAAGTTTTTAAGTTCTTTACCCCATAAAACTTCTCGGTATCCACCATTGATTACATCTCTAGCAATTAATGGTTCTGTTTCTTGATTAGTAATAATCTTTGCGCCAGAAACGTAAGCTTCATAGATACAGTGACGGTAGGAAGCCGTCTTATGGCCGCCAGTTAAGCTAGCATAACTATTAGGGAATAGTTTAGTATCCGCCGCTGGCACTTGACCTAAATACCATGGAGATACCCAAATACCAAAGTTAGTGCCAAACATATTACGGCCACCTCGTAAATAGCCGAGTTTCAGTTCAATATTTGGTCCGTGCTCCAAGAATTCATCGATGATGATATCGTTACCGGCCCTAAAGCCGTTTAATTGATGGGTAACAAGCTGGTTAGAGATGAGATCGCCACCCATATCATAAGCCACTTGATTAATGCGTTTTAATTCTTTTTCATAGCATACACGCGCGCCAGCTTCGTCTGTGAAATCGTAAACATCAGGTATTCTAGCACCGAAGGCTAGTCTGCCGTTTTGGACAAAGTCGCCGTCTAATTCTTCAGCATGCCAGCCAAAGAATAAGTTATTGCCATCTTTATCTTCGCCAGCACTGATTACTTTTTGAATTTCTTCAGGTTTTGAAGGAGTAGGGACGTGAGTATCGCCGCCAGAACCATAACCACCCTTTTTAAATTCTGTACCGAGGCCACGAGCGTGAGAAGCCATGTAATACATACCTTTCGCCGCGGCCGCTTCGGCATCAGTGCCGTAGTTTTCTTTTTGCCAATCAGTATTGCCAAGAGCATAGCCCTTTTTTGGAATCCAAACCATGTTTCCTAGTTCTAAATCGTGGAAGGCATTAATAAATTCTTTGCCGTGCGCCATTCCCCCAACAAGGATTGGGTAGTTCTTTAAAGCAGGATTTTCATTATATTCGGCAAGAGAAAATTCCTGGCTCACTTCCATGTTAACTTCTTTTTTTCTAAAGTTTGACGGAACGCTGGTGCCACAAGAAGACAGAACAGTAGGAATTACTGCTAAGCCAATAGAGCATAATATTTTTGCTAATTTTTTCATATTTTTTTCCTTCCTTTAATAACTAACAAGACAACTAAGATAATTGCTATACCCGCGACTGGAGCGGCCACAATTAAAGTAACGTTTACTTTTGAATATTTGAATATTGGTTCAGATATCGAAGACTCATGATTGAATCTATCGTCATAAACAGAGGGGTCGGTTGGGTCATAACTAGGAACAGTTGGGTCATAGTTTCCCGATGCTTTTGGCCCTCTATTCTCGGTAGGTTCTTCAACCACGAAACTTTCTATGTCAAAAGATTCGTCGTTGAATATTTCAATTTCGTATATTGTAGAAGCGGTATCGTTGTTTGTGATATCAAACACTAGTTTGTCAAATGTCCCAGTAGTTGGAACAGTAAGTATTTTATTTGAGAGAATGATGTCAAATGAAGCCACCAGCGTCGGAACGCCGTTCAAATAGCCAATGACATTAATAGATCTCGGACTATTAACACCGATATAAATATTAATCTTGCCAATTGGAATCGGTTGTTTAAAATCACAAATAATTTGGAAATTATTAACACCATCGACAGGCTGCATCCAGTTACCGAATACACCAATAACACCATCGAAAGCATAAGCGGCTGGTCCATAGAAATTAGAAACACCATACCAACTTAATTCGGACAAGCCTGAAATTGGTAATATGCGCCTAATATAGACATCCGTGATGTCTTCATAAACCGTACCATTTGGTGCGATGGTAAAAGCACGAATCTTATAAATATCGTCAATGCCCCCTCTAATAATTTCCACAGAACCAAATTCATCGACTCTAATATTAATAGGATTTAAGCTTTCCCACTCGACCTTAGAAAGGGAATTGTTGTCTCCTAGAGAAGCAGTCAGTTGAAATTTGTCTCCTGGATAGTAAGCAGTCTCTGGGGTGTTAATTGCACCATTAGGTAATTTTTCATTAATTGTAATGCTTAGTGGATCGACGTTTTCAGCTTCATATTTTTTTCCATAAAAAATAACTTCTCTAGTCGCGCTGAAAATGTTATCAAATGCACTACCGGTAACATTAACTCTTACAAATTTGCACCTAGCAGGAGAATATTCTGTCATTAAATAGTCTTCGTCTCCAATTGTCGGGTCAACAATCTTTTTATCAAATTTAAAGTCAACCCATTTGGTAAATGAAGAGCCATTTAGGGAATAAGATATATTGCCTTTTGGGGCATTCACTTGGTAAACATGCCAACAAAAGCCATTAAGTTCATAATAATCATCAAATTCAAAGTCCAACGTCCATTCAGACATCGTTGGATTCATATAATTTTCTTTTTTAACACCGTCGTAGATTTTTTCCACTTCTCTGTTTTCCCAGCACGAAGCACTACAAACAGCTCTTTCAATTTTCGCGGTATCAGTCGCATCAGCGTAGACTCTACATGTTTGAGTGCTTCTCACATATCTAGTTAGGCAAGGATATAAAGGTGCTTCAAAAGAAACGCCGTCTAGTGAAACTTCAACGTTACCACTACTTTCGACATTTGTGAGGTTGAAGAAACCTAGGAAATCGTAGTAAAAATAGTCTCCTTCTTTATATTGATATGTTCTTCTTGTTTTTTCGTTACTTGCAGCCGATACCCCAACGGCATTGGGCCTTGGAATACAAAGCCCAATTGCCATTGTTGTCAATGCAACAAGAAATAGGGAATTTCTTTTGCTTTTCATGTATTAGTCTTCTTTCTTTTTGCTCAATGCAAGCGTTGTTAAAACTAAGCCAAGAACGCTAACAAGCGCAATAGAACTAGTAACAGAACCCAAACAGCCAGATTTCGCTGGTCGTTCTGCTTGAGAGCTTGTACTTGTTGGTTGAGAGGTAATTTTTGAAGAACTGCTTGATTGAGTTGTTTGATCCTTTCCAAACAACACTTCAATCGATGTGTTGCCAGAAATTACTAATTGATAAGAGTTATTAGTCAATGTGACAGTTTGGTCGTTCACTTTAACGGAGACGAGATGCCAACCACTACTTGCGGTAACAGTAATTGTAATCTCTGTGCCTTCAGCGTATGCACCTGTTTGTGCACCAGTAACGGACCCTTCACCAGTAACGTTAATTGTTAAAATATGTGTGGGGACTGCTTCCCATTTCGCATATAATGAAACATTTTCTAACGCCACAACTGGGAACGTAGCAGCGGTCCTAAAACCATCATCTAAAAACCAACCTCTGAAAACATAGCCTTCTCTAGTTGGAGCTGTTTCTGGTTCGTTGATTAATGTGCCGTAAGGTGCTTGCGCATCATTTGTAGGCATGCCTGTAACAGAATCGGAGTCTTCTGTATTCCAAGTAATGGCCACTGTTCCGGTGTTCTTTTCTCCATAAACGTTAAATTCACGGATGCCGATAGAATCTTCGTTAGTGGTCCAACCTGTAATATTGAATCTAACAAATCTAGCTTCAACATCATCGAATGGAGCGAATAAAACCATAAATTCTGCTTCAACACCATATTTGCAATATTTAGTTGTGAAAGGTTCATCAGCGGAGAAATTCACGCCGTCTAATGAATAGGAGAAGAAACCAGAATTAACTGTATTCCAGAACGAGAACATCCTGATAGCAGTAATGGAATAAACTGCATCTAATTCAAGCGTCACACTACCTTTAACTTCGCCTTGACCAACAAGATTATTTTTTGGAGTAACTGCTGGAGTAGAAAAGTTTCCATCGATCGCGTTTGTCAATGGATTTTCTGGGAAGAAACCATCGATGTCTTCTGTTGTAATGTTTACCACAACGGCTTGGCCCGCCTTATCGACGCCGTAAATCACTGCGTCGCCTTCTTCAACTTTAACGTAAGCAGCGCGGACAGGATTTTCCAGAAGTTTGTTAGCGTCGGCTTCTTGATAAGAAATACCATCAATAGAATGTGTAAATTTAGTGCTTAACGACGCTCTAACTAATGAAATATCAATTAAATCTAATAAGTCGTAACGATATTGATCTGGATTGTAATAAATTTTATTCATTCTAGTTAGTTCTTCACTAAGGACCACAAATGAATAAGTCGCTTCGTAGTCGCCACCACTGGGATTGGGAACACTCGCTTTGGCAACGTATACTGTTCGGCCGTCACCAACAGAATTAACTGTGATAATACCTTCAGTGGAAATCGTTGCGACATTTTGATTTTCCGTAATCGAGTAGACAATATCGCCAGCAGCAGATGGGTTTCTCTTAGAAGCACCAAGAGCGATGGAATCGCCTTTAACTAGTGCGTATTGTAATTCGGAACTTGCATTAGCAAACAAGATGCCTTCTGGATCATCGCTTGTTTCTAATTGTCCGACTCTACCGTAAACTGCAACGGCATACTCTTCACCCCAGAACGTTTGCCATTGGCCTTCAGTAGTAATTCTAACGTAACGAACATTAATTTCGCCAAAATTATAAACCTTAAAAGCAGCGAATTCTGTTGATTCGGCAACTTTTGTGTATTTAGTGCCGTCAACGGAAACTTCTATAACAACTTTAGTGGCATTAACTAAGTTTGCAATTTGAACACCACTTAAAATGTAGCATTGGTCTTCAGAAGGAGTACCATCGTAATTTGTACCGAGGTCAATCATAAGAATGAGGCCGTTGCCATTATTACCAGCATTAAATACGAATGCGGCTTCTGTGCCTTCGCTATCAATTGTATAAATTTTCTTTGTGCCAGGAGCAATCTTTAACCAATTATTTTCTTCAACTGGTTCATCGTCTGAAGCAACTCTTCCATACATCGCGACGCCATATTCGGCACCCCAAAGCGTTGCCCAAGCACCTTCGAAAACCATCTTGACATAACGAGCTTCAACTTCGTCGAAGTTATATGTCTTAAATTCAGCAAATTCTGTTGTTTCGAAAACTTTTGTCCAGTTTTCGTTATCAAGAGAAACTTCTGCGATAATTTTTGTAACGTTTTGAACAGCTGCCACTTGAATGCCTGCTAAAATGTATTTTTGATTTTCATCATCAGTACCGTCAGCTTTCTTACCGAGGTCAATCATTAAAGTTTTGCCGTTGACATTGTTACCAGTGTTAAAGGCAAAGGCTTCCTCATTGCCCTCTCCATCGACTGTATAAATCTTTTTGGTATTAGGACCGATTTTAATATAGTCGTTAGTGGCGGCGGGTGGCTCTTCTGGCTCTTCACCAGTCACATGACCATAGAACGCAACTGGGTATTCAGCTCCCCAGAACGTTTGCCAAGCTCCAGTGGGAGTTAGTTTGACAAATCTCATTTCGGTGGCTTCAAATTCATAAACTTTGAATTCGCCAAATTCAGTAGAGCTGAACAAATCATGGTATTGTTCGCCATCTAATGAAGTTGATACGTCAACCTTTGTGGAGTTTACAAGATTGGCAATTTGCAATTTTGAAATGGTGTAGTTTTGTGCTTCTTCTGGGGTAACACCGTCTGCCTTCATGCCTAAGTCAACAAGCAAGGACAATCCGTTACAGTTATTACCGGCGTTGTAAGTGAACTCACCCACATTACCTTCCCCATCAATAGTGCAAATGTACTTCGAGTTGGGAGTGATTTTAATCCAATAGTCGCCAGCAGCTTGCACTGGATTGGCGATAATGGCTTTCATCGAAGCGGCAGATATTGCTACCGTTGATAGGAAAAACATAAAAAATTTAGATTTTTTCATTACTTAATCTCCTTTCTTTTTTTATGTTTAAATAAGCAGATACCTAAGACTATGCCTAGTCCTGATATCGATAAGCCTAAAATAGTCCAGCCCATAATCGTGTCTGTTTTACTGAGTAATGAAACAGTTTTTGGTGAATATGGAGCATCCACTATTTCGTCGCTTGGTGTGTTGTTTATTACTGTTCCTTGAGGCTCTGGAATTGTGCCGTCAATTGGACTATCTAGAGTAGCCGCTCTTGTCACAGTTTGAATTCTATCGGGAGTAAATGTTTGCAATTCATAAAGAGCATAAGAATAAGATATCTGCGCGTTAGAAACATTGGTGTGAGGAACAAATCTAACAAAACGTGTGGTAATTGTTGGTCCATCGATAAAATATTGACCAATTTGATCCTCGATATTTAACGTCATCACGACGCCTGGATTGTTTTCAACATCCCAAACAGTTTCCCATTCAGAATATTTTGAATTGTAGTATTCGACTTTGAAATTAGTGGGGTAAACATCTGCGTGAGTTCTAACTACTATTTTCTCTATTTCGACTTCAAACCTATAATCGATAGTTAAAGACCAGAATTTTGATAAGCCCTGGGAATAGGTTTCCATATTGTTATCGAGAGCGTAAAAAAGGAATTTATCAAAGGCGCAGACGGTATCAGAAAAGGCGTAAGCGCCCGCGGCAATGTTTGAATTGGCAGGAATGAAAACTTTTTCGATATTCGCCGTTCTTAATTCTTCTGGCACTTCATCCATGAAGCGGAGTGTATTCCAACCAGCAGGAGCACCGACGCCAGCTGACCATGTATATGTATCTTGTCTAGTCGATGAGTCAATAGCATTATTAAGCATTAAATCATAACCGACAGATCCTCGATTATCAGCGGCATCATCACCACGATTTAAAGTCGGAGCGTATGTTACGCCATTGTATTCAATAGAGAGAGGAATTTTGATTTCAATAGAATATCCTGTCCCGTCGTCCCATATCTTTGCAGCGGAAGTGACGACTTGTGACTCGATATTGTTTTCCTTACCAGCCCAGATCACACCATTGCACATCCCAGAGAGGCGATTGTCAAGGTCGACTCTCAGTTGTACGTTGCCATATGGCATGTTTGTGTTAGAGGAGCGCGATGAAGTGCGGTCAATAAATATTTCAAGCGAGTCAGAATACCAAGGAGTGACATCAAAAACATCATTATCTATATGAGAAAGCGTTTTGTCCCAAATATTTGAAAATACATAAACATGATCGTAATCCCAAAGAGCATAAACGTCGCATCTCGCTGTACTTTCAGCCCCCAAAGAAATAACAGATGAAAAATCGTAACGGTCATCTTTATCAGCATCAATTGTTGGTGTGCCATATGAAGCATATGCTGTACCACCCGCCGCGGAAACTGGTTGATAATTGCTGTGTAAAAGCGTATGAGATAAGGATGCGAAAGCTAAAAATGCAGTTATTGATAAGGCTATTCGTTTTTTCATATCTCTATTTCCCAAATGGGTCTCCAAATTCTAAAATGTTTTTGTTGTATTGAGATGTCCAATAATCTTCTAAACTGCTTAAACCAATTCTTTCCATTTCCGTAATGGCAGATGTTAGGGCATCCCTAGCTGCCTGTTCGGTTTCTGCCACTACCATCTGCGGAAATAAAATATTGTATTTTGCCCAAACTTTAGATGAGATATCGCCCAGTCTAGTCTTAGAGGAAGGCGTCATCTTATAAGTAAAGACAGTATTGTCGTAAACATACCTCGATGCTTTTTCCACATTATTTACCTTGTAGGGATTAGTGGAAGGCACCTCAAAGTAGTATGGGTAATTAAATAGTCTCTGAGTGAAGATGCCTGTCTCGTTTTCAAACTTGGTCAAATTTGCATCTCTCTGAGCGATGACTTCCGGCGTTCTTTCAATTTGATCAGTACCCACTAAATTGTAATGTTCGTTTTCATGACCATAGCAGACTAATAAATTGCCATCTTCAGAAAACATGTATTGAGCAAACTTAATTGCGGCCTCTGGGTCAGAGCATTTCTTAGAAATTAATGTTGTGGTCCAACCCCTTCTCGAAGTACCTTGGAACCTAACGTCGTCACCAATTGCATTGCCTCTTAGTGGCTCGATGGCCACAAAGCGATGTCCATCGCCTAAAACAGCATTGATACTATCTAAATCCCAGTAAGTCACTGGATAACAGAAGATTTTGCCTGACGCTAATTCGCTTGTTTTATCAGAATTGACGAAGACGTCACGATCTAAAAGACCTTCAGCATATAATTTGCGGAGATAGAGAAGAGCGTTTTTAAATTCAGGATTTTTCACTCTCATTTTAACTCCCTCTTCTGTTACGTAATAAGGCTTCACGCCAAAAGCTTCTTCAAAAATCCAGTAATACCAGGATTCAGGCAAGCTTAAAGGTTTCATATCAGGATAAGCTGCTTTGACTGCCTTAAGCCCATTGTAAAAGCCTTCTTCCGTGGACATATCTGGCTTACCAATAGCTTCATAAATATCTTCTCTCACGTTGAACGTGAATTGGCCAATGTCTTCCACTCGTGGATAATAGAAGGAATTTAAGCCATAAATTTTTCCATCATGTTTTTCATTGTCGGTATGCCACGCTGTACATTTCCAGAAGTCTTCGCTGCACCACGACTTGAACGTCTCCATATTCACGTAATCTTCTGAATATCGATCAATCAATTCATCATATGAATAGACGTAATCTTCTTCGATAAGTATTTCAATTAAAGGGTCATCGATGCCGATAGTAATTAAATCTGGTAATTTATCATTTGCCATACGGAGTTTTAAAGAAGTATTATCTCCGTCTTGGGCAATGGATGTCTTTGGCGTGACACCAGTAATTTGAGTCACTTCATTGAGAACAGGATAACTCGTCCAACTATTTGTGTATGGCCACCAACTGATGCCGATGTACCATGACAATTTTCTATTTGGACCAATATACCACTTCTCTTTTTGTGTTCTCACATACTCAGAAAGGTTGTCGTCGTTTGGAGTCTCTGGTTTACATGACGTTAAAAAAGAGCAACAGACGAATAGTAATACAGGTAGGATGGAAATAATTTTTCTTTTTTTCATAAAAATCTCCTTTACTCTTTAACTCCACCAATCATAATTCCTCTAACAAAGTACTTCTGTACAAATGGTGTGATAAGGAAGATTGGTATCGTGGAAATAATAATTGTGGCGTTTTTAATGGCTTCTGGAGTGACGGTAATCGTACCGCCAGTGTTGGAACCAGTGATATCGCTCCCGCTGATGGTATTTTGATTAATAATCCTCATCAGGAGAGTTTGCAACGGTGTTAGATAATCGGCATCCAAAATATAGATGTAAGCATCAAACCACGCTGACCATTGCCCCACCGCAAAGAAAAGTGCGACAGTGGCAATAGCAGGAGCGGCTAAAGGAACAACCACTGTGAAGAACGTTCTAAACCAAGAAGCACCTTCAACACGTGCCGCTTCCTCAAATGCAGGAGGAATATTTTCAAAAAATGTTTTTAAAATAATCATGTTCATGACACTAACAGCGGAAGGCAAAATGAAAACCATGAAGTTATCGATAAGCCCCAATTCTGAAATGGTGATGTATGTCGGAATCATCCCGCCAGAGAAAAACATCGTAATTAAGCAAAAAACAGATAAAACTTTGCGCGATTTGAAGAATGGCTTTGACAAAGCATACGCTAATAAAGAAGTGACAGTAATAGAAACAATTGTCCCTATCACCGTTCTAAGAATTGAAATTAATAAAGCATTTACTATGGCTTCGTTTTTGAAAACAGTTTCATAAGCCACTGTGTCCCAAACGCGGGGGAAGAAATATATTCCGCCTCTCATAGCATCTAATGGTTCATTGAATGACTGGGCTAAAATTTGCCAGAATGGAAAGAGAGAGACGAAAGCGATTAATAAGAGAAAGAAGAAATTGAAAACGTCAAAAATACGTTCACCAATAGTGTTTTTTCTTCTCCATTTTCTAATGTCTTCTCTTAATTTCATATAATTTCCTAGTAGATGCCGCTTCCTGTCATTTTTTTACAAATCTTATTGGCCGCGATTAGAATCGTAAAGTTAACTAGTGATTGGAAAAGTCCTGCTGCAGTAGAATATGAATACATCATTTTGCTTAAGCCATAACGATAAATGAACGTATCCAAAACTTCAGCAACATCCATAACTAAACCATTTTGGAATAGATAGATTTGATCAAAGCCAGCATTAAACAAACCAGCAAGCGTGATTAAAAAAGTAATTTTGATGGTCGGCAAGATAGCAGGAATTGTTACATATTTAACTTTTTGCCAACGGCTTGCCCCATCGGTATCGGCAGCTTCGTATAGTTCAGGGTTAACGCTAGAAAGTGCGGCCATGTATATAATGGCGTTCCAGCCCATTTCTTTCCAAATGCCGGTGATAACCATCAAGGGCCAGAAAAACCAAGATTTTTCCAGCCAACTTATTGACTCAATCCCAAAACCGTTGAGTATATTGTTAACCAGACCATTTGAAGTTAACATATTCGTAAAAATAGCGGCAACGATAACCCATGGAATAAAGTGAGGTAGATAAGAAAGAGTTTGACTCACTTTAGCAACCCATTTGATTTTCATTTCGCTGAGACAAATAGCAAAAATAATAGGGAAGGGGAAACAAAAAATGATTTTCAGAACATTGATAGCGATGGTGTTTCTGATTGCTCTCCAAAATTCTGGATCTTGAAACAATGCTCTAAAATGTTCAAAGCCAACCCAAGCGCTGTTAAAAATACCATCTCTAAAAGAAAAGTCCTTAAAGGCTATGACAACACCTACCATCGGGATATAGCAAAACAAGAGCAAACAAACAAAAGCTGGGAACGACGAAATGTAAAAAAATCGTTGGTTCCAAGTTCGCTTAAAAAACTTATTAGCCTTTTTCTGTATCACGCTACCAACATTATAAAATAAAGTAGTTTCCAAACAAAACAAATTGCCGCTGATTTAAAGCAAGTTGTATTAGTTTTTTATAAAGTTGTATTAGTTTTTAAAAAAAATTTAATACATTTTGACTTATTGTTGCCATTTTTTTGGTATAATTTATTATGAAATTAATACAATGCTAGATTTCTAGCGTTCTAGGTAAGAAAAAGTTATGATAAAATACAAAAAAATAGTTAACGATTTAATTTCACAATTCAATTCCGGAAAATATGCGCCAAATAGTAAAATTCCTACGGAAAAAGAGCTAACTGATATCTATAAAGTGTCGAGGGTAACTATCAGAAACGCTTTAGACGTACTCGTAAAAAGAGGGATTATTTATAAGGTGGCAGGCAAGGGAACGTTTTATAACGGTGCCCCGACATATAGCGCGAAGAAGAATATTGTCGTTGCTATCGTAATTATCAACGCAAACGCCGAAATCATTAAAATTGTTGAGGGTATCAATGATTCGATTTCAAGTGCTAATATCAAAACAAACACATACATCTCTAATGGACTATCGGAAAAAGATGTTTGTGAAAAAGTAATTAATGACGGTGCAGATGGCATCATTATTTTTCCATCTGAGCAAACAAAAGATGCTGATTATTTCGCTAAACTTGTTAATAGTAATTATCCCATCGTATTTCTTGATCGTTCGCCAGTTAGAAACTGCAACGTCGTCAAATCAAATTCTGAATTAGGCATGTATAAAATGACCCAGTATTTAATATCGTGTGGCCATCGAAACATTGCATACATCTCTTCTTTCGGTATCTCAGTTCTCAAAGAAAGATACTATGGTTTTGTGCAAGCATTAAACGAACATGGTATAAAAACTGATAGAGACAATCTCATAACTCTTTCAAGAACTCCAGAATCGATATCCGATAATCCCAAGGCTATCTATGATGGCGTAGAAAAACTACTAAAAAACGATTCAATACCCACAGCGATTGTCTGTGCAAACGACATTATTGCCCTGCATGTTTTAACAAAATTAAGATCATATAACCAAAAAATACCCGAGATATCTGTTACTGGATTTGATAATGCTGTTTATAGTTCAAGAAACGCTTATTCCATTACTACTGTCGAACAAAATTTTTTCAAGATTGGTCATGAAGCGGCAAAGATGTTGCTCGATGTTATCCAAAACGGTAATCAGAACATCACTACACTATTAATTCCAGTTAAATTAATTTGCAGAGATTCTGTTAAAACGATCTAGGAAATAGGCATTACTTTTTGTCAATCTTCAGCTCAAACCTATTCATAAGAACTTCGTTTTTCTTTAAAGACCGATATCTTAAATTCTTACCCATTTCACTCATTGATGGTTCGATACCAAGAGCGACGTTGTTTTTAACAAGGCATTTCCATTCTGTTAAAATTGGGAAAATGTTTTTGTCATATTTCAGAGAAAAAACCAAGTTTTGAGAATTGGAAGTTACTTTGATGACGTCGTTTGCGTCGTAGTGATAAAAAACTTCTTCCTCTTCCTCATATTCGTTTGTTAAAAAAAGACACTTATCTTTTCGGGCTTCCGCAAAAGAGTTAACACCTTTAATCTTTGTGGAACCAATTTGTAGTTGTGTATCGCCATCAATAAATGGGTAGCCCATATTGAAGTGATAAAGCATCACTATATCTTGGTCAGCGTCTGATTTATTAATGACTAAATCAACCAAACTAAAATCGTTCGCTAAATATTTAATATTGATTGTTCTTTCGACGGTAACAATTGGACTAAATAGACCAGTGATGTTGATATTAGCAACTATTGTCAGTTCGTTTTCTTGGTGGTCAATACGAACGATTTCCGCGGGAGTCATATGAAAGTTTCCGTGTTGACGATGTCCTTCTACAGAACCAATCGCATCTAGTCCACAGGTATACAGCATTCCGCCAGGGAATTGCGTTAAAAATGGCGAATCTTTTACCATTCCATTCGATGTTAAAAGCGATATCAATTTGCCTTCATAACGGAGAGAATAAATATCAAGACCGTGTGATTCGTCCAAAACAATGGACAATATCCCATTATCAATAGTAATTATTTTGCAACCATCACCTTTACCACAATTGATAGTCGATCTAGTTAACGAAATGTGCTGATTAATATTATTCATCATATTTTTCCACCTACCTTCTATACACTTTTATACATGATTTTCATGGCCGTCAAAACGTTTTCTTTCATTGCCTTCATCGCGGCATAATTGACATCGTGCAGATACATCGTTGTATTAGACTCGATGACTTCTTTTGCTTTCAGATATCCTGCTCTAGACATATACGAATAATAATTTATTTTTCTAATTCCCGCTTTTATAGCTTGACGATAGTCTTCTTCAGAAACGCCACTACCACCATGCATAACGAGCGGTAGTTTATCGAGCTTTTCACGGCAGTTTTTAATAACATTGAAATCTAATTTAGGTGTGGATTTGTAAAAGCCATGTGTCGTTCCAAATGCAATAGCTAAAGCGTCCACTCCTGTTTTTTTAACAAAGATAGCGGCCTCATCTGGGTTAGTATAAAAATTTTCCGGTCTATCAAAAACGATGCTGCCGTCCTCGTTTGTTGGCATCCTACCTAGTTCAGCCTCAACAGAAATATTTTTAGCATGGGCTTTTTTAACCACTTTTCTAGTCATATCAACGTTTTCATCAAATGATTTATCGGATGCGTCCACCATCACGGATGTAAATCCTAAATCAATTGCTCTGTCGATTATATTCATCGAAACGCCATGGTCTAAGTGCACACAGACTGGGACTTTAGCGTTTTTAGCTGCCGCGATCATCGAAGGAGCGACAATTGAAATATCATTAAAAATATTGTGAACCTCAGCGTGCGCTAAAATTACTGGAACATTCAGTTCTTCGGCCGCGGAAATAATGGCTTGTATAGAATCGAATCCGGTAGCATTAAACATTCCAACCGCACATTTATGCTCCTCAGCGTATTTTAAAATTTCACTCATGTTAACCAACATATCTAGCTCTTTTCTTCGACATATTGTCTGATATATTCAATCGGCTTGGCGCCGCTAATGGAATCAATAGCAAAAAGATTGTTCGCTGCACAAGCATGAGCAATTTTTAGCGTTTCTTCGTCGCTTAAGTTGTTAATCAATCCATATAAAACGCCAGATAAAAATGCATCGCCCGCACCAACAGAAGAAACAATCATTTCTTTTTGTATCGAAAAACTTGGTACAACAGTAAAACCACAATCTTTCTTTTTCATGACGGCAACTTCAGGACAATGAATGGTTACAACATCTTTAACTCCAAATTCAAACAAACGTTCAATAGCACGTTTGATGTTTTCAATAATGATTTTTCCTTTGTCGTCTCTGACTTTAAAATTGGTAATTTTGCTAATTTCAACTTCGTTTATGGTAACGTAATTAGTGTATTTCAAAGAAGGTATGACTATTTTTTGATACCTGTCACCACTATCGCTAACAACATCAAAAGAGGTTTTAATGCCTTTTTCTTGTAACTTTCCAAACAATCTTGCAGCTTTTGTTCCATACTCATCATCTTCCTGATCAAATAATGGTAAAAGCAATAAATAGTCTAAATGGAAGATGTCTGTATCAAGATTTTCAACGTCAACATCCTTAGGGGAAAAATTGTCGTTCGCACCACCATATTGAAAGAATGTTCTAGCGCCATTTTTATCAGTCATAACATCTGTGTACGAAGTCAATGTTTTTTCGTCAATAATAATCTTTTTCGTATCGATGTTTAATGATTTAAATTTATCAACAACAAACCTTCCTTTGTCGTCTTTACCAATCCTCCCTAAAACTTCAATTTTCAATTTTGGATCAAGGATTTTCAAATCAATAGAAACGTTGCAAACTCCACCAACGCAAAAATTTTCACTTTCTATCTTTGAAAGCATACCCAGAGATGGATAAATTTCCATCTTTTTAACTGAATCAACAATCAAATTGCCCGCAAAAGTTATTTTTTTCATAGTTATTTAGCCTTGGGATATTCGTTGCAAAGCAAACGGTATGGTTTTTCGTCTTCCTCAATAACTGGGAAACGACCGACAGGAGGGTTGAAATGATTATCGTTGTTGTCATCGTTACACTGGCTTACTTCACCAATTAGAACAGATCCTGTACCTTCTTCTGGAACAAATTCGTGATAAAGACCTTGATAGATATGCATGGACTCGCCTGGAGTTAACTTGACCCACGTTCCAGCAGGAACAAAATAGCATCTGCCGTCACTGAGAATTTTTACTTCGTTTTCATAATCGATTTCTTCATTTTGGAGCGAATTATAAACTCTGATGAGAAGATTACCACCACCACGATTGATAATATCTTCAGTTTTGTACCAGTGGAAATGATTTGGACAATGTTGCCCTTCTTTTAAACACATAATTTTTTCGGCGTAAACTTTAGGGTATTTGTCGCTCATCAATTTATTGCCGTTTCTAAGCGTAACGAGAGATAAACCTATGTGATTAAAGTCGTTTGAACCGAAGTCAGTAATATCCCAACCTAGCATACATTCTCTAACTTCGTCGTACTCATGGCCTTTAACTTTCCAATCTTCAGGAGTGAATGAGCAAAAAGGAGGCAAGGCAAAATTATAACGTTTACACATCTCTTCTAGTTCTTTTAGGGCATTGTTGATATCACTTCTTTTCATAGTGCTTTTCTTGAATAAAATAAGTTAATCAATATCAATATTCTACTTACCGCTTTTCAAAAAAGATAGTGTCCTTACAGCCTGTTTTGACAAAAAACGATCCTTAAATAACTTGAATAGTTAATTTAAAAATATGCAAAAAAATATGCAAAAAACATTTAAATCGCTGTTTTTTCTAAAAGCTTCGAGAGAATTAATTATCAAATTTATTTTCCAAATATTAAATTGTTGTTTTGTTTAAAAAGCGCAATAAGAACGCAATAAGAATCAATCATTGCAAAGACACAGCCCAACCACAGTTTCCACATGAGCGGTCATGGGGAACATATCAATGGGTTGCACATATTTGACATCGTAGTAATCTGATAAATATTTTATGTCTCTTGCTAAGGTTTCAGGGTCGCACGACACATACACGATTTTGCCAATTCTTTTTCTTATTAAAGCGGATAAAAATTTTTCATCGCTACCACTTCGAGGGGGATCCATAATTACTACATCAATTTGCTCATCGCATTTAGCAATGTACTCTCCCGCATCATCACAAATAAATTCAATGTTTTCGATCTTGTTTCTTTTAGCGTTTTCAACAGCGTTTTTATGCGCGCTTTTATTTACTTCCACTGATATAACTTTTCGAGCGTTTTTCGCGACAATTAAACCGATCGTTCCTACACCGGAATAAGCATCTAAAACCGTCTCATTTTTAGAGACATCGATCAAATTAAGAACGGCATTATAAAGTTTTTCTACTTGGATAGGATTGATTTGAAAAAAGCTAGAAGCACTGATTTCGAAAGTTAAACCTAGGATATCTTCTTTAATATGTCCTGGTCCGTATAGCACTTTTTCTCTACTCCCTAAAACTACATTGGTTTTTCTGGAATTAACGTTCCCCACAACGGTAGTAATTTCCGGATGTTTTTTTACCAATGAATTTATAAAGTTTCGTTGACCGGGAAAATTAAGGGACGTGGTCACCAAAACCACCATTAGTTCATCGTAATGATAGCTGGTTCTGATTAGGACGTATCTCAATATTCCCTTTCCACTATCTTCGTTATAAACCGGAATATTCATCTTTTCTAACAACAGTTTAATGTCCCATAAAATAGGCGCCGCTCTCTTATCTTCGATGACACATTGCTTTATTGGAACGATGATATGAGTGTTCTCTTTATAAAATCCAAACCTAACCACGCCCCTCCTATCTTTGGCAAAAGGGACTTGTATTTTGTTTCGATAGTTGTAAGGATTATCCATACCGATACAAGGCTGGACATCAGCGTTGACTTTGGCAATACGAACTAGGGCTTCTTTAACTCTTTTGGTTTTGTATTTTAACTGGGCTTGATAGTCCAGTTGTTGATATTGACATCCTCCACACGAAGTACATATTTTACACCTTGGTTGGATTCTATCTTCTGATAATTTGTATAACTTTTTCACTTTGCCAAAATAGACGCCTGCTCTTTGATAAAGTATTTGAATATCCGCCTCTTCGTTTGGAAACAAACCGTCGACAAAAATGATGTCTTTACCGTTTTTAACAACACCTTTGCCTTCACTAGATAAATCAATGGCTTTTCCGCGAACAATTTTCATGAGTTTATTATAGGCATATTTAACAAAAGAGCCACACCGTATATCAATATAGGCGTGGTTTTTGTTTTTATTTATTATTCATCATCGTTTGAATGTTTTCTACTTCCGTTTCGTAATCAAGACGAGGGAATAACTGGTCTTTTTTTGTCACGTGTAACCCCGCGGTTCTACCGTATTTATAAACGCTCTCATAATTTAATAAATCGCCTGTAATTCCTAGTTGATCGAACAATTTATCAGAAGCCGTGACAAGGACGGGTTTTAAGAGCATGCCGGCCACATAGATGCTGTGGGTCAAATGGACCATGACTGAAGCGAGATGAGCTTTCTTTTCTACATCTTTTACTAAGTTCCAAGGTTCCGTTTCATCGATATATTTATTCGCTCTATTCACTAAGTCATTAACCGCGACAATCGCCTCGGTAATTTTTAAATCGTCCATCAATTTTTCGTACTGTGAAATCGTTAGTTTTGTTAGGTTTTCTATTTCGCTATCGACGTCGTTTATTGCGCCTTCATAAGGAGGAATGACACCCTCATAATACTTATTTACCATGGAGACTGTTCTATTTAACAAATTGCCTAATGCGTTCGCTAAATCAACGTTGATTCTTTCGACGAATTGTTCTGGTGAAAAATTGCCGTCTTTTCCAAAGGACACTTCTCTTGCGAGATAATATCTCAAAGCATCAACGCCATATCGTTCCACGAGAGGATAGGGATCGACGACATTACCTTTGGATTTAGACATCTTAGAATCTTTCATCATGAGCAAGCCATGAATAAATTCTCTATCGGGACATCTAATGCCTAAACTCATCAGAAACATCGGCCAGTAAATCGCGTGAAATCTCGTAATATCTGCGCCTAAAATATGAATGACTTCACATTCTGGATCTTCCCAAAATTTCTTAAATAGCTCATCGTTTTTCGTGCCGTATCCTAAAGCACTGATATAGTTGATTAAAGCGTCGAGCCAAACATAGACGACATGCTTAGGATTTTCCTTAATCGGCACCCCCCAAGAGAAAGAAGTTCTAGAGACACATAAGTCCTCTAATCCCGGCTTAATGAAAGTGTTAATCATTTCGTTTTTTCTACTTTCGGGGGTAATAAACTTTGAATTATCCTCATAGAGTTTTAATAGTCGATCGATGTATTTGCTGGTCCTAAAAAAGTAAGTCTCTTCTTCAGCGACTTGTACTGTTCTGCCACAGTCAGGGCAGATATGATCAGGGCCTACTTGTGTGTCGGTCCAAAAAGCTTCGCAAGGTACACAGTACCAACCTTTATATTTACTCAAATAGATATCGCCGTTTTCATATAGTTTTGTAAAAACATCTTGCACCACTTTGACATGCCTTTCTTCAGTAGTGCGAATAAAGTCGTTGTTAGAGATATATAGTAAATCCCAGAGTTCATGAAAACCTTTGACAATATCATCGACAAATTCTTGGGGAGTAACCCCTGCTTCTTCAGCGTTCTTTTGTATCTTTTGCCCGTGTTCATCAGAGCCAGTGAGAAAATAACATTCAAAGCCTCTCAGGCGCTTATAGCGGGCAAAAATATCGGTTAAAACTGTGCAGTAGGCATGACCGATATGTAGTTTTGCACTGGGATAATAGATGGGTGTAGTGATATAGAATCTTTTTTTCATGGCAAATGAGCCTCCTCTAGATTTTCTTTTTTGAGTTTTTCTTTATCTTTATAATAATCGAAAATTGCTGAAACGCTGACGGAAATTAAAACGATAGCACCTCCGATTAACAAATTGTAATTAAATTCTTCCATACCGAAAGCGATAGAAAGGGTGGTGGCCACTATCGCGGAAAGCGGCACCATCACTGAAGCTGTGACCGCGCTGACATAACGAATAGCCCATGCTCTAGCTACCCAGGAAACCGCGGTACAAATTACACCCAAAAACATCGCTAATAGCAAATCAGTAATCTTTAGCGAGAGATAAAAATTATGGAAAACCAAGCCTTCAAAAATAAAGGAATAAGCAAAAGAAACAACGGTCAGAACACAAAGTTGTAAGAAAACATAAATCAAAGGATCTTTGTCCTTACAAAATACCTTGGTAAAAACAACGTCTAAACCGAAAAATATTCCCCCGACAACGGAAAAACCATCTCCAAGAAGAGTTCCTTCGTCAAAGAAATTTAATAGATCGAAACCTTTACCAATTAAAAATACGGAACCGATAACACAAACAATTGATGATATGATGTTGGCCCACGTTGGTTTTTCTTTGGTAAAAATGAACATGAAAAGCGGAATAATCAGACAAGAAACGTTTTCTAAAAAAGTGTTTTTTGAAGGAACCGTATATTTCAAACCCACGAATTGGAAGATGTAGGCAGCGGCTAGAATGAGTCCAGCAGGAAGAGCGATTAAATACGTTCTATCAATTTTCTTAAAGCCTTTGTTGATGATAATAGCCATGGCAATCACGGAAAAAAGACCACGGAGCCCGACGAGCGCACCTGGTGAATAAGCTGGATTTTCATCGTTAAAAAGTGCCTTCGATACCACTGGAGCAATGCCCCATAGAACGATGACACCAAATAATACGATTAACGCAGTAATTTTTCTTTTTTTCATACCTAATTATTGTATATTTTTTTAGGGGAATAAAAAACCCCCTAAAGGGAGTTTTTCAAACATTTGTTTTAGTCTATTTGTCTTCGTTATCAATACCGTACTTACGATTAAAGCGATCGACACGACCGTCGGCTTGAACAAATCTTTGTTTGCCTGTATAAAACGGATGGCAATTTGAGCATGTATCAACCTTGATTTCCTTTAGGGTTGAACCCGCTTCAAATTCGTTTCCACAAGAGATACATGTTATGACACAGCGATTGTACTGTGGATGAATATCTTTTTTCATAGTTTAATCTCCTTCCGCCTTGAACTGATAAATGTGTTCAAAGAAAGATTGCCCATAAATAGTAGCAAAATTAATCAAAGTTAGCAAACATATTTAAAAAAATATAGTTTCTCTTTTATAATAAGACGCATGGGGAATAACAATCACTCTAGAAATGATACTTTTATATTAATTCCGTCTTATCAACCAGACGAACAATTAATAAGATTATTAATTAATCTAAAAAATGAAAATTTTGATATCGTTGTTGTTGATGATGGTTCTTCTATTGAACATCAAAAAATATTTAAAGAAGCAGAAGAGTATGCGGTAGTTTTGAAACACGAAGTGAATCGTGGCAAGGGGGCCGCTTTGAGATTCGGCTTATCTTATATTAACCTATATAAAGAAAATCATATCTATGTCATTACTTGTGACGACGACGGTCAACATGCGGTTGAAGATGTTCTAAAAGTTAGCGACAAACTATACGAAACAGATAACGTAGTTTTTGGTTGTCGTAATTTTAAAGAAGACATGCCGAGAAGAAGTAGGAACGGGAATTTTATGTCTAGACTGTTTCGAACAATGTTAACCAAAGAATATATTCAAGACGACCAATGTGGTTTAAGAGGCTTTCCTATAAGAGACATCTTCAATTTAATTCCTTTGCAGGGCAACAGTTACGATTATGAAATGAATGTTGTTTGCAACTTGCAAATCAAAAGAATAAAAATTGAAGAAGTGCCCATCAAAACCATCTATATAGACGATAATGCTTCTTCTCACTTTAGGCCAGGGCTCGATACATTTAAAATCCAAAGAATGATTTGGTCGATTGCTGTTGCTCCATTAATTTGTGGATTATCAAGCATTTTTTTAATGGTTTTTTTAAACATAAATTTCGATAGGACTGGGCTTTTCAATTACTTATTTTTATTCGTTTCATATGTTTTCTATTTTTACTTGTTGATGGGCGTAACTTCGTTTCTTTGGCCCACTAGAAAAATGGGAAGGCGCATTCTAATCGAAGGCATATACGCTTCTATCAAAACTGTTTTAATATTCGGCCTATTTGCCGTCTTTTTTTCTTTGCTTCATTGGTATGCCCCTATCGCATACGCTATTTGTTTACTAATATCTTTTTTAATTAATTTTCCCCTTGCATACATAGCTTGGAAAATAAAAAATGGAAAGAGAAAGAGAAAGAAGAAGGACTGAACATTATGAAAGAAAATTTCGCTATTATGACTGACATCGGTGGTGACTTTACAAGAGAAATTATTAAGAAATACGACATTGAAGAAACACCGATGTCTAAGATTGTTTGGCCAAGCGGAGAAGAAAGGGATGCTGATTTATATTGGGAAACAATGAGTTCTGACGAATTCTTTTCTTTAATGAGTGTTAAGAAAAACAATTTTTATAGCTCTATATCCTCTCCTCAAACAATGGATGAACGTTTGTCCATTTTGGCAAAAAAAGGAAGGAACGTTATTGTCATTACCATTTCTTCTACAATGAGTGGTGGCTACAGTGCCTATACTGTCGCTTCAAAAGAAGTGATGGAAAAATATCCGTCTGTCAAAATAGAAGTTATTGATTCGTTAAGATATGGCGCGGCGATATCACTAATGGCCATCGAGGCTTCTTTATGTCGTGAAAAAGGAATGTCTTTTGATGAAACGGTCAATTATTTAAAACACTTTAGAAAAAGAATCCATCAATGTGGGACATTAGATGATTTGTTCTTTCTAGCTAGGAAAGGGAGAATCTCTAGGGGTGTCGCTTTTATGGGCAACATGATTGGAATTAAACCGATTGCAGAGCTGTGTAATGAAACTGGTCAATCGACTGTAATTGGCAAGGCACGTGGATACAATCAGCTGCTGAAAATATTTCCAAAATACATTCAAAGAACCATCGGAGATTATCGAAATAAGGTGTTTGTTATCACTTATTCTGGAAGAGAAAAACAAGCTTTGGAAATGAAAAAAATAATTGAACAAACATTCAACCCTCAACATTTAATAGTTGTCCCCGTTGGTCAATCGACTGGCTGCAATGTCGGTCCTGGATTAGTGGCGACTTTTTATGCAGGAGATGAACAAATATCTATAAATTGCGTTAAGGAAAAAGCAATATTAGATGACTTGCTTAGAAAATAGCGGGGACGTGTATGCCTGAAATTATCATTACTATCTTAATAATTTTATTAGTTTTGGGTTTGGTTTTTTATTTTAGTTTTACCTTTTTGGTGGCGCGTATCGTCTATAAAAAGACTTTGCAAAGAGAAAAACCTGATGGTTGGAGTCGAGAACAATGCTCAGAACCAGGAACTGAAGAATTAGAGATGATGTGGCAAAGGGGCGTTGATTGGGCAAAAACTCAAGCTTCATATATCAAAGAATTAGAGATCAAATCAAAAGACGGCCTCAAATTAGTGGGTCAGTTGTTCGATTATGGTTTTGATAAAACCGTCATTATTCTTCCCGGAAGAAGGGAGACGTTAGTGTATTCTTATTATTACGCTAAACCGTATAAAGATAATGGGGTTAATGTTTTAGTTATCGATCAAAGAGCGCACGGATTAAGCGAAGGAACGTATAGCACGTGTGGAATTAAAGAAGCCGACGATGTCATTCTTTGGATGGTTTACCTCCACGAGGAATTAAATCAAAAGTCCCTTTATTTACACGGTATTTGTGTCGGATCATGTGTCGCTAGTATTGCAGCGTCTAAATTTAAAGAAAATTATCTAAAAGGAGTCGTTTTTGACAGTAACTTTGTCTCTTATAAAGATATATATAAAAGCCATTATATCGAACACGGTCATGCTTTGTTTCCGGTTTTTTATCAAATTTGGATTTGGTTTTTCTTTTTGACTGGTTGTCGTATTAAAGATGCTAGCCCTATCAAATATGTGTCTTATTTAACTACCCCAGTCATTTTTATTTGGGGAGAAAAAGACGTTTATTGCCTTCCTGAACAAAACGATCTTTTGTTTGATAAATGCGGCTCTAAAAACAAACAAAGGGTTGTGTTTGAAAACGCCGCTCATTCGCGAGTAAGATTGAGTGATGAAATGCGGTATGATGCCTTAATAGGTGAGTTTTTAGCAAAGAATTAATCGTGTTGCAACTGGTAGTTGCGTAAATTCTAACCAGAGTTGGTGGCGCAACCGAGAAATAAAAGTTAAATTATTTATGTCAGAAAGAGAGGACATAGATATGACGATTGAGATTGCAGACAAGTTAGTCAAATTAAGAAAAAAACATGGTTATTCTCAAGAAGAATTAGCCTCCAAACTAGGCATATCAAGACAAGCGGTAAGTAAATGGGAAAGGGCCGAGGCTTCTCCAGATACCGACAATTTAATATGTCTAGCTAAACTATATGATGTGTCTTTAGATGAACTACTGGCCACAGATGAAGACATTGAAACCATCGTCGAAGAACAAGTCAAAAATAAAAAAGACAAAGTTGTCATCAGCGGCAAAGGCATTGCTTTTCAAGACGACGAAGGCCAATCGGTAGTGGTCAACAAAAAAGGCGTCTGTTTTGTGAAAGAAGACGGAACGGTTGTTACTAAAAAGAAAACCAGATTAGGGATTGTTACCGACATTATCGAAGGAGCGTTGTTCATATTGGCCACAATCGCCTTTATTTTATTAGGTTCATTAGCAGGCATGTGGTACAACGGATGGATAGTATTTTTTATCCCTGAGATTATTTGTTCTGTGATAAGGGCTATCGATAAAAGGAATCCTCATCACTTCAATATGCCAATGCTTGCTGCCTTTGTATTCTTTTTTGTATGTATGGTACACCCAGGATTGGAGGCTGGGTTGTGGCATCCTATGTGGGTGGTGTTTTTAGTAATTCCTGTTTATTACATCTTGGTTTCCGCTATTCGCAGAGGTATGGGCATCGAACGCGATGACCACAATGAATGCGGCGGAGAATAACTTAAAAAACGGAACGGTAAATTGGCCTTTCTTTTTCATTTATCACATCCTAGTAAGCCTATCAATTAGGCTTTTTTATTTCTTTTTTTCCAAGACTTAAGTTTTTTTACAGGAGCCCACTTGTCATAGATTCTTAAATAATATTCTCTCCAGAGATTTTTCACGTGCTCCTTGCTATAAAAGTTTTTGATAATTTCGCTACCTTTTTGGTAGTGTTCATAATATTCTTTGTCGCTAGCAAGTTTACTGAGTTGTTTGCAAAATCCTTCGACATCAGACGCCTTAGCGTACGTGTCTTTATCGTAAAACAAAATGTCCTTATATAGTTCTAAATCTCTTAGTAAAACCGGCTTTCTAGAATTAACGGCTTCTAAAATTGACATAGGGAATAGTTCGTCGAAAGAAGGCATAAACAACACATCGCTCATGTTAAAAATTCCATTCATTTCTTTTCTTGGAACAATGCCTATGAATTTGACGTTTTTTGGAGGTTTATCCATGATAGCTTTTAATTCTTTATACCCATCAGTAATCGCTCCAAAAGAAAATCCTCCCGCCCAAACAAAGACCATATCAGGGTTGCGTTTAGCACATTCAACATAGTCTTTAACACCTTTTCTAGTTTGAACTTGACCGCATCCCATAACGACAAATTTATCGTGTGGAATATTGTATTTGTCTCTTAAAACATTTCTTTCTTCCAAAGATAATTCATGAAATTTTTCGTGATCTACAAAATTAGGAATATAGGTAATGTTTTCTCTTTTTAAACCCAACCTTACCAATGGCTCAATAAATATTGGATTTACCACTACGGCTTCATCGGCTTTAAGATAGGCATGTTTTACATACTTTTTAAATAGTCTAAATATCGGTTTAGGCATCTTTAAAGAGCCATCAAATGTATCAGGCAAACAATGAACATATGTAACGTTGATATGCCTTTTGTTTAAGCGCATAACATATTGCGGATTAAAAGTGTGCATATGATAAATGTCAAAGTTGCCTCTTTTGCTATTAACTTCGACTTCGAAAACATCGTCGTTTTCTTTTACTAATGCTACTTGTTCGACATAAGCTGACCCCACTCCTTGTCCGTCGACTGATGTCGCTTGTGATAACATGTTAATTCTAATCTTTTCCATCATATTGATTCTACTTTATTTTAGAAAATAATAAAACCTAATTTTATATTTCAATTTTGTATAATTTTTTTCAATAATTTTTAACCTATTTTATTTATTTC
The DNA here is from genome assembly GCA_012837435.1 of Erysipelotrichaceae bacterium. Lineage (GTDB taxonomy): Bacteria > Bacillota_I > Bacilli_A > RFN20 > CAG-826 > RUG14515. The sequence continues at coordinate 34,056 of DURD01000011.1, read as the reverse complement.
ATTCTTGAGTTTTAAATGTAAATTTTGTTTAAATTTTCCTAGTATAGGCGGTTTTTATTCATAATTCTATGGGAATTATGGTAAAATACCCCCGTTATCGTATTTTTTAATATAGGAGGTAAAATATGATTAGTAAAAAGCTAGCTATTAATGTTCTAAACGAAGCTCTTTCTACTGGTGCTGATTATGCAGAAATCTTCTATGAAGATAGTTCTTCTCATACAGTGGTAATAGAAAACGGCAAAGTTGAAACTTCTAGCTCAAATTCGATGTGTGGCGTTGGTTTACGTTTATTAAAAGAAAATCAATGCGTTTATGGTTACACAAACGATTTATCAAAAAAAGGATTGTTTGCATTAGCTAATTCATTAAACAAATCATTTAATGGAGAAAGATTGATTACCGTAGAGAAATTGGAAAAGATAAAAAGTAAAAATCGCAATCCCATTCTTCGTAGCTATAACGATGTCCCCGTAGAGGAAAAAATCGCTTTAGTGCGCGAGGGTATCGATGAGATTCAATCTATGAACGATCCCCGTATTGTAAGAACCATTGGGGTTTTTGGGGATACTCACCGTTTTGTCGCAGTTTTTAATTCAAAAGGCAAATGGTTCAAGCGCGATACTGAATTTGGTAGATTGTTATATCAAGTTATTGCTGCCGATCAAAATGGCTTTGAAACGGGATTTGAGGGTCCTGGCGCTCAACAAGGTATCGAATATTTTAAAACAGAAAAAGTTAATCCTAGAAAAACCGCCAGAAAGGCTGCTGAAAACGCTTTGTTAATGTTGACCGCTGATGAGTGTCCGAGTGGCAAAATGCCAGTGGTTGTTGGTAATGGTTGGGGCGGTGTTTTATTCCACGAAGCTTGTGGCCACCCATTAGAATCCAGTTCCATCGCTAAAGGTTTGTCTTGTTTCTCGGCAAATAAAATTGGAGATGTGATTGCTTCTTCTGTTGTCAGCGCTGTTGATGATAGCACTCTTCCGTCTCACTGGGGTTCAATTGACATCGACGACGAAGGCAATTTAGGTACGAAGAGATTACTCATTAAAAATGGTAAATTAAATGATTATATGATCGATGACTTAAATGGTCGTCGTATGGGTAGAAATGGAAACGGCGCTTGTCGCAGACAAAATTATCGCTACATTCCTACTTCTCGTATGTCCAATACCTACATCTGTAACGGCAAGCATACGCCAGAAGAAGTCATTGGCGCTACAAAATTAGGTTTGTATGCTGTTAGTTTTGGTGGTGGTTCAGTCGATCCCACCACTGGTGAATTCAACTTCGGTTGTAGCGAAGCTTACATCATTAGAGATGGTAAGGTTTGCGAACCAGTTAAAGGCGCAACATTAATTGGAAAAGGTTCTGAAATTTTGAAGAAAATCGACATGGTCGCTAACGATTTAAAATTAGCTCAAGGTATGTGTGGTGCTTCTTCTGGTTCAATCAGAACCAACGTTGGTCAACCAACACTGAGAATTAGCGAAGTCACTGTCGGTGGTCGCGGAGGAGAATTAAAATAATGGGAAAATATGATAAGTTTTTTGCATTAGCAAAAGAAAAAGGACTCGAACAAGTCGAATTATACGTTTCTGAAACTCGCACTTTATCAATCTCCTTATTCCATGGTGAAGTTGATAATTATTCTGATAATAATGGCCATTCCATTATAGCTAGAGGCATTTTGAACGGAAAATGTGGTTCGGCTTCCTGCGATGTTTGGAACTCTAAAAAAGCTACTTATTTAGTTAACGAAGTTGTTAATAACGCTCGTGTTATCGAAAACGATGATCCAGTTTTCATTTTTAAAGGTTCTGAAAAATATAAAAAAGTTAACACTTTTAACAACGAACTAGAAAAAATAACAATCGAAGAAAAAATGGCTAAGTTAAGAGCTTTAGAAAAAGCGGTCAAAGAAGGCGATCCGAGAGTTATGGAAGTTGCTAGTACAATGTACCATCAAGTAACTGAAAAAGTTAATATCGTCAATTCTAATGGTTTAAATTTAAAACAAAAAAGCAATTATTTTTACGCCATAGCACACTGCGTCGCTAAAGAAGGCACACAAGTAAAATCTGGTTATGATTTTTATTTCGGTAATGATTTTGCTTCTTTTAATCCGGAAGATCTCGCTAAAAAAATTGTCAATAAAGCGGTTGATCAATTGGGTGGAGAAGCCTGTGATTCTAACAAATATAGAGCGGTTTTAAATCCAGATGTTGTCGCTTCTTTGCTAAGAGCGTATGTCACTCACGCCAGCGCTGAAGAAGTTCAAAAACAATCTTCTCTATTCATTGGTAAAGTAGGTCAAAAAGTTGCTTCGAAAAAAGTTACTATTGAAGACCGGCCACAACAAAAGAACGTTTTCGCTCGTTGGTTTGATGATGAGGGTGTTGCTACTTATAATAAGCCCATTATTAAAAATGGTGTCTTACAGACTTATCTACACAACTTAACAACTGCCGCGAAAGCTGGAGTTGAAACAACGGGCAATGGCTATGGCGGTGGCAAAAAAGAGGTTTCTTCTACTTTCTTATATTTAAAACCTGGTAAAAAGTCACTCGAAGAGTTGTTTGAAAAAGTTGGTAACGGTGTCTATATTACCGATGTTTCTGGTTTACATTCTGGCTTAAATCCACAGAGTGGTAACTTTTCTTTGCAATCCACTGGTTTCTTAATTGAAGATGGCAAGAGGGGTCGTCCGCTAGATTTAATTACTGTTTCTGGTAATTTATTAGAAATCTTTGAGGATGTTCTAGAAGTTGGTAACGATGTGGTGTTGTCACCAAGTGGCGTTTCCACTCAATCAGTTCTCATTAAAAAGATTAAAGTTTCTGGAAAATAGCAATTTAGTAATAAAAAATTGGCTGTCGTGACTATTCGTGGCAGCCAATTTTTATTTGAAAAACATATAAAAATTAATTAGTTATCTTTAATCTATAGCCCTCTAGTTCCCAATCTGGGTGAGCGTCGATTACCTTTTGTAACGCTTCATTAAATAGCATTACTTCGGTAGATTGTCTGTTTTTAGGCGTTCTTTTAAAAGCTTTGTAAACTTTATTTAAAGCGATTAAACATTCGCTTCTAGACTTGTCTAACAAACCAGACATTAATAAATAAGCGCGAATAGACGCCATGGAAACATCGTTTGAAATTTCTCTTCTCTCGCTAACTGGTACTTCTTTGTCATAGTATTCACGCGCTTCCGACAAATCTTTGTTGATGATGCTGATATAAATTTTTTGTGCTCTAGCGCGGATATATACTTTTTCATCGATTTCTTCTTTCGCGTCAATAATTTTATCTAAAATTTCTTCCGCTTCTTTGTAAGATCTCTTATCTAATAAAGCATAAACTTTATTTAAATTTAAATCCGCGGTGAAGTTCGTGATTTCGTCAAATATTCTAACTTCAATGTCGGTGTGTCCTTGTTTAATCAAATAATCGACTTTCAATAGTTCGTTAAAAGCCGCTCTGTTTTTGGGGTTACTAACCATAGTTATACGATAGCCATCAGTAATAGAATCAATGCGGAAAGGCAAAATATTATAGAATAAAATTACCAGTCCAATCGCGCCAATAATAAGAACTGCATAAGCTACATCTCTTAGCGCAAGGTTTTCAGAAACTCTAAAAATAGAGAAAATAACCATGACAATCGCTGCTTCGATAGCGTAGAACAATGAACCGAACAATAAATATGGGTATGGGTTGGCTTTCTCAATCATTCCTTCTTTTGGAATAATTTTGGTTTCCCCGGTTAATCCGTCATATGACTTGAAGCGCACTTTTATCTTGCCTTCTTCTTTGTAGAAGCAAAGTCCGAGAATATTAACGCTAATGATGTCATATTTACCTATCTTGGCGCCTACAACATGAGCCACTTCGAATAAAATACCGTTAAAAATAGTTCCTATAGCAACTGAGCCGATAATATAAAGGATATAATAGAATCCTGTTAACGTGCTTTCATAGACGTGTTGCTGTAAAACTGTAACACCAAACACTACCGCTAAAATAATAATGACTAAATAAACTATAAATCCACTTATATCTTCTTTTTTCATATTAGTTACTCCTATCGACAGTTGTTAAAAATTGTTCTAACTACTTCTTCGTCCATTGGTTTATTAGGGCAATCAATAACTTTTGTACCGTTTTCAGTTACCAATTCAACCATTCTATCAATATCAGGTTCTTCAATATTTAAATCCTTGAAAGTTTTAGGTAGTCCTAATGCTGCAAACAATTTTTCTAATTCCGCAATGCCAGCTTTAGCATTTTCTAATTTGTTTTTATTGCGACAATTAAAAACGTTTCTCGCTAATCGATCAAATTTATCTGTGATACAATTCACGTAATATTTTGCCCACGCTGGAAAAAGAACCGCTAATCCCGCGCCGTGTGCCACCTCTGGGTAAACGCCAGAAATTGCGTGTTCTAGTTGATGGACGTACAATGTGTTGGTTTTACCAATGCTAGTTAAATTGTTATGAGAAAGCGAGGATAGGAGCATTATTACTGCTCTAGATTCGTAATCTAGTGGATTGTCAACAATGGTATATGCCGCTTTTATTACCGATTTAAGTAGTGCTTCCGCAAAACCATCAGCAGGTTCGTTTTCAGAAGAGGGATTGAAATATCTTTCGATGGTGTGCATCATGATATCGACGACGCCATAGGCCGTTTGCATTTTTGGAACTCCATACGTAAGTTTTGGATTTTCAATAACGAATACTGGTCTAAGTAAATCGCTGCCAAATCCCCTCTTTATTTGTTTTTCGTCATCCTGAATTACACACGAATTAGACAGTTCACTTCCCGCTGCCGCGATTGTTAAAATGACACCGACGGGCAAAGCCTTTTCTGGTGTGGCTTTGTATAAATGAAAATCAAAAGAATCTCCGTCGTAAAAATAGCCAGCAGCGATATGTTTAGCGGTATCAATAACCGACCCACCTCCAATCGCAAGAATGAGATCAGGCATAAAAACACGCGCTTCTTCTATTCCTCTATAACACAAATCAATCGTTGGATTAGCACGTACTCCTTCTAATAAAAAGTGTTGAACGCTTGCTTCGTTTAAGGAATCGACGACTTCATTTAGTAATCCGGTTCTTATGGCAGAACCTTGTCCGATGACAATAAACACTTTTTTATAACCGTAACTACGGCAAATTTGGCCGATTAATTGTTCTTTGTTGTGCCCAAAATAGATTTTTGTCGGACTAATAAAATCAAAATCAATCATGTTTTTCTCCTCCATCTATAATCGAGTAAATCTTTTATTTCCTGTCGCATATTTTCATCATTTTCAAAACAAAAGCATGCGAGAATGCTATTTAAATTTGTATTTCTACGGGTAGAAAAATAATAAACAATACTGCTGGAATATGCAAATGCTCGATATCTCACAATGTTCTTTTTGTCGTTGGTGGTAATTTTTTTACTTTCAAAAATGTTGTTGATAAATCTCATGAATGAACGGTAACAGTTGTTATAGATAAATTCTTTAAATAGGTCTTTCCCAGCGGAACTGATGGTGCTATCGACAAATCTTTTATTGTTGACGTAATATTGATATATTGCGGTGACCATCTCTTCAGAATTTTTTGCCTTATCAATTCCAGGAATAGTTTCGTTTAGATAAACAAGCGCTAATAGGTCATATATATTGTGAAAATGATAATAAAAAGTTTGTCTATTTACTTTACAACGACGTGCTAAAGCGGCCACCGATATGTCTTCAAGTGGCAATTCTGACATCATAGATTTTAACGCTTCTGCGAAACGATATTCTGTTTTCACTTCGATTTATAAACCTCTTTATTTGTCTTTATGTCAAAAAATCATTGTTAATAATGTTTGGCATAAAAGAATCCCACCAGTTAATTTTACAATAGTTTCTAGCTGAAATGGGCATTTTCTTTTTCCTCAACTTTTTTTGTTTATCTACTCTATTAAAAATTATCTACCGCCTCTCAGACAAGAAGACTAGTTTTCGTCTTGTCTAAACTCTCCTTTCTTTATGCCCAGTAAATTATCAACAAACAAATAAATAGACGCCGCTAAGGCGGTGATAAAAAACGTAATAAAATAGGAAGGGCCGCTCATATCTAAATATGGCATTTGTAAAAAGGGTTCTGTTTTGTTGGTAATATAAGTAACTAAAGCCGAAATGCCTAACACTAAAAAGTTAACACCAGCGAAAGAGCAAACAACAATTCGACGGTACTTAGTCAGCGGAATGCAAATCTTGTATAGATGAATTATCGATAAAACACCTATTGCTATTGCACTCATCGTGACCGTAGTATTTTTGTTGTAGATACCAAAATTAATGCTATTTATTTCTTGCAACTGTTGAAGAATAAAAAATATTAGAACTACTCCTGCTGCTGTCACTGCAAACGGAATATTCTTTTTAAAAACATTACCTAATTGCAAATTATTGGTCTGTTCATCGCTTTTTTCCAAAACCAAAAATAAAATCGCGCAACTACTTATGAAAAATTCCCATAAAAATAGACGACTTACGGCGAATGGATATTGATAAGAAATGTCCCTAATAATTAAGGAATAGATAGAAAAAACAATTGTCAAAAACAATGCAAATATTGATTTTACCGCAAATAGGGATGTGATTCTTTCTAAGTTATTAAGCACCCGTCTTCCTTCATTTACAATTTCTGGTAGTTTTGAAAAACTCGAACCTTCTAAAATAATTTGAGAGACATTCTTTGCTTCGTTGCTGCCAGTAGCCATCGCAATCGAACAATCTGAATGTTTTAAAGCTAAGACATCATTAATTCCGTCTCCTATCATTGCGACTGTGCTTCCCGCTTCTTTTAGAGCTAAAATAATCGCTTCTTTTTGTTCCGCTGTTGCGTTTCCAAAAATCGTGTATCTAGTGGCGATTTCTTTTACTCGCTCCAAAGGCATGTTTTCTAGAGAAATAAATTTAGTAGCGTGCTTAATACCGACTTCTTGAGCAACGGTGCTCACTAATTGAGCGTTGTCTCCAGAAATCACTTTGACGGTGGTGCCCCTATCATCAAACCATCTGAGCGTTTCAAAAACCTCTTCTCTAACACAATCTTTAATTACAAAAATCGCTAATGCCGTTAATTTTCCGTTAAATTTATCGTCGACAATTGGTTCATTCCCTTCGCCTAAAACTAATACACGGTTCCCTTCTTTTATATGCTCTTCGCATAAGTTTAATACCCCTATTTTATTTTTCAGAGGCATAAATTCTGGGTCGCCTAATATCAAAGTTTTATTGCCTTTAAAAGAAGCGCCAAAATAATTATTTTTATTATCAAAGGGTAACACTTCATTTATTCCTGCACTAAGTTGCAAATCGTAAATTTTTCTAAGCGCTGTCACTACCGAATTGTGTTCATGGGTGGCAATTAACAAATTTGACATCATTTGTGCAATGTACTCCTCACGTACATCGGGACTTATTATCATCGTTCTTTTAACAACCACACTACCATCCGTAATGGTTCCAGTTTTATCAACACAGATTGTGTTAACTTTTGATAAGTTTTCAATGTTATATAAATCTAAAATTTTAGTTTTGTTTTTTGCTAATTTTCTAGCCACAAACATAAGAGCAATTGAAGAAAACAAAAACAAACCACTAGGAATTATACCTATCAAACTTCCCGCGAGAGAATTAATGCCGTTTGTTCTAAGTTCATCAATAGTTAATTTGTTTTGTATATAAAAGTTTAAAAGCACAAATGCGATGACGATTACAACTATAACGCCAACAATTCTGAAAAGCTGTCGATAAGAATGTAGCGTTTCTGGTACCGGACGTTTGATGTGATTGGCTTTTATTTTTACATCATTAATAAAAGAAGAAGCTCCCACTTTTTCAGCGCGTACAAAGGCTCGGCCATCAACCACACAGGTACCCGAATATACTTTCTCGCCTACACCCTTGTACACATTAATTGTTTTACCAGTAGCAGACGATTCATTGATGCCGATTCTTCCACCTATTATTATTCCATCGACACATATCTGAGAATTTCTTTCAAAAATTAAAACATCGTCTAGCACTACTTTATTTGTGTCAATTCGAACCGCTCGTCCTTCTCTAATCGCCCCAACAGTCGATTGTGTAGGAGACTTTATTTTTCTTAAAAAAAGACGAGATCTAACATCTTCAAATAATCCAATGGAAGTATTTAAAAAAGCTATGCCTACTAAGAGAAAACCATAATACACTTCAAAACAAAGTAAGAACGCAGCCACGGAGCATAGTAACAAATTATAGAGATTAAAAATGTTCGATAAAACAATTTCGATACTTGATTTACTTATCACTTTGTAATTTTTATTGACCAAATTTTCCCTATTTCGCTGTATAATTTCTGGAAAATAAAGACCTTCCTTGGGAGAAGGATTGTAACGAACGGTGTTAGAATTCTTTTTGCTGCGCATGTTTACATACATAATAAAAAAACTTGGCTTGCAAACCAAGTTTATTTTTTTAAATTTATGTTTCTTTTTTCCTTAAAATAGTCTTTGATAATTTGCGAACACTCTTGCTCGAGAACACCTTTTATTATTTTTGGACGATGATTAATGTTGGTAGCGGTCAAGATGTCAATCGAACTTCCAAAGGCTCCCCCTTTAATGTCGGGTGTCCCATATACCACTTTGCTTATTCTAGATTGAATGATTGCTCCTCCACACATAATGCACGGCTCAACAGTAACATATAGTTCGCAGTTGACTAGTTGCCAATCTCCAATAACTTCACTGGCTTTTTTAATCGCTAGCATTTCAGCGTGTCCGAGAGGATTGTTGGTTTTATCTCTTTGGTTATGAGCTCTAGCAATAATTTGATTATCGCAAACAATAACGCAACCAACAGGTACTTCGTCTTCAAGAGCCGCTAATTGGGCTTCCTCTAAAGCTATTTTCATATATTCAATTTGACGTTTCATATTTAATAAACCACCGCACATGAACATAAAACTTAAGGCTGCTACATTCCTGTCCTGACCTGGTTCGCAAACATTCATCGCGATGGCATACAAATTATAACATTTGACACCCTCGTTATAAAGTGTCATTTTTTAAAACCGAAAGTATTAATTGTTTGTTTTTTATTATAAATTGTAGGTTGTTAAATAGAGTTATAATTCAAACAAAATACTTGTATTATATGTTCTCTTTTTTTCACGTTTTTTATAAAACATTCTCCTCTTATTTTTAATTAAAAAACGCCGACTTTTCATCGACGTTTTATCTAATAGAAAATCGCTTATTTTTTAACGGGTTTAAGAACTTCTAAACCGCCCATCCACGGCCTAAGAACTTCTGGAATTATAACCGATCCATCTTCTTGTTGAAATTGTTCAAGAATAGCGGGGAAAATACGAGAAGTCGCTAAACCTGAAGCGTTCAAAGTATGAACATATCTAGTTTTTCCGGAAGCAGAATCTCTATAGCGGCTCATCGATCTTCTGGCTTGATAATCTCTGGCGTTGCTCGCAGAACTAACTTCTTTATAAATGCCCATACTTGGCAAATAAACTTCCACGTCATACGTTCTTGCCATTGAATGGGATATATCTCCCGCGGCTAATTTGCTAATTTGAAAATGCAATCCTAACCCAGTAACAAGAGCTTCGGCTTTGCCCACTAATTCTTCAAAAGCGGCGTCGCTGTCTTCTGGTTTGGTGTATTGGACTATCTCTACTTTATTAAATTGGTAGCCGCGAATCATGCCTCTTTCTTCGGTGCGATAACTGCCTACTTCGCTGCGATAACAAGGGGTATAAGCAAATAGTTTTTTAGGCAAATCTTCCTCTTTTAAAATCTCGTTGCGATATAAGTTAACTAGTACGGTTTCTGCGGTAGGAAGAAGAAACCTTTTTGGTTCCATTCCCTCGAGCCAAAAAACGTCTTCTTTGAATTTAGGAAATTGACCCGCGCCAAAGCCTGTTTCTTCATTTAATAAATGAGGTGGTAGGATAAATTCATAGCCGTCTTTTAGATGGGTTGTAATAAAATAGTTTATTAAAGCCCATTCGAGTTGTGCTCCTAAATTTGTATAAATCCATGTTCCTCGTCCTGATACTTTAGCGGCTCTATCATAGTCGATTAGTCCTAATGAAGTTGCTAATTCCACATGATCTTTCAAAGGAAAAGCGAATTCCGGCTTTTTGCCAATAGTTTTAATAATCTTATTATTTTCTTTTCCGCCTCCCAACAAATCATCATCGGGAATGTTAGGAAGATCGGCGAGAAAATTAAAAACTTTATCTTCTAATTGTTTTAATTCGATTTCACTATTTTCGCTTGATTTAGCGATTTCTTTTACTTTGGCAAATATTTTATTTACATCTTCCCCAGCTTTTTTCATAGCGGGTACACTCGCAGACAAGCGATTGATTTCTGCTTTGTTACCTTCAACCACTTGCATCAGTTCTTTTTTTCTTTTGTCCCAAATCAATAATTCAGTAAAATCGACATCCCAGGCTTTCTTCTTTAATGCCTCTTTGATTTTCTCAGGGTTTTCACGAATAAGATTAATGTCCAACATACTAGTTTCCCTCTCTCTATCTATTGATTAACGTCCCATATATCGTTAATAGTTGGTTTCCAAATTGTTGTAAATTGTACTCCGAAACTTTTTGATAGGCTTCTTCGGTTGTGGAATCGATTTTGCTATCAAGATAATCTAAACACAGCGAAGTTAGCGTTTCGGAAAATTCGGCGATGTAGGCGGTTTTTTCGTTTTTAAGAAAATCTGGAAAAATAGCAGATTTTCTGACAATGAGCTGACAGTTGGCCGCCATCGCTTCTACAATGGATGTTACTCCAGCTAGATTATAACCTGGCAGCATAAAAACTGTAGCGTTTAGTAACATGCTGCGATAAATGTCGTCGTGCACAATAGTGGTAAAATGCAAATTTTTAGGTGCTATTTTAGATACTTTGTTGACGATAGATTTAGAAATTTCTGAACCAACATAGTAAAACAAAACATCTTCTCTTTTACGCGCAGCGTTGATTAAAGCGGTTAGTCCTTCCATATTGTTAGAATATTCTCCAATCGCTAAGACGAGTCTTTTGTTTTTGTCTTCTCTAAAATAGCGGTAGAATAGTTCTTTTTCGTCAGTTCTAGAAAAGTTGAACCTCGCTAAATTGATGCCTGGAACTACTACTTCGATGGGTTTAGTAACTCCGCTATCGATTAGGAATTGTTTCGCGGATTCGCATGGTGCTAATACCAAGGTGGCCTTATTCATCATTCTTAAGGCTTTTGGTTTTAAAAATGTTGATCTTTTACCATCCTTACTTTTATGGTTTAAGAAGCGTGCCGCTGGATCGTTTTCTCCAAATAGAGCAGAAACCACCACGGGAACACCTTTTTCAAGAGCGACGTTTATTTTGAATTCATCGTCAGGCGACAAGAAATGAGCGACATCATAACTATCGTACAAGTTAGACGTATATCGCGTTTCAGCTATTTCAAGAGCACCTTTAATGGTATTACGTATTCTAGCGCCCTCAAAGATGTCGCGTTTTGAATTCGGTTGAAAATAAACGAGCACTTTCATAATTAGTTTTTAGATGTCTTCATCGTTGTTGTTTTCAACAACGCCTTCCGTTTCATCATCTTCTTCCACTGTTTCTTCGCTATCGTCTTCATAAGGAACAACAGCGATAGAAGATACTTTTTGACGTCCTTCCAGATTCAAAATTTTAACACCTTGAGTGTTGCGAGAAGATTGACGTATTTCTCCTAGATGAACTCTGATTACAATGCCGTAATTAGTGATGACCAGTAAATCATCTTCGGAAGAGACTGTGCGAACCGCGACAATTTTGCCAACTTTATTATTGGATTTAAGAGTGGTAACTCCTTTAGCGCCGCGTTGTGTCACACGATATTCTGAGAAGTGAGTCATCTTGCCGTATCCTTTATCAGTGACAACTAAAATTAGCTCTCCTTCATACGCCGCTGTGACCCCCACTGCCTCAGCGCCTTCGTCAAGGCTGATGCCAATAACACCTGAAGCAGTACGTCCCATTGGGCGCACGTCTTCGACAGCAAAATTCACCATCTTACCTTCGCTTGAGGCAATGCCAACGATGGTATTCATATAATACTCTTCGATATCTTCTTGTTTTGGTTCTTTGACAAGAGTGAATTCAGCTACGCCATTTTCATCTCTTTCCATCGTGTAGTATTTTCTCTTGTCGATTAACGTATCGCCAGCTTTCATCTTGTTTTGAATTTCTTTGACTTTAATCAAGTTGTCGCCTTCTCTTAAAGTGATGGCGATTTTTCCGTTCTGACGGATTGATTTAAATTCAGAAATCGAGGTTCTCTTGACGAGACCTTTTTTTGTAAAAAACATGAGATAACGATAGTCTAAATATTCATCAACAGAGATGATAGATTGGACGTTTTCACCTTTTTCAATGTTAATCAAATTGATGATTGGGATACCTTTTCCTGTTCTCTGATATTCAGGGATTTCATATCCGCGGATGCGGTACACCTTCCCTAAATCTGTGAAGAACAGTAAATCCGTATGAGTTTTTGCGTACACCATTAAATCGACAACGTCGTTCTCATTTAATGCTGTGCCTCTTACTCCACGTCCCCCTCGATGTTGTGTTCTAAATGTATCGACGGATAAACGCTTGACATAGCCTCCTCTTGATAAGGTAATGACGATATCTTCTTCTGGAATTAAATCTTCGTCATCGATGTTTGAAGCGATGTTAGAAATTTCTGTTCTTCTATCATCTCCAAATTTTTCCTTAATTTCTTCTAATTCTTTAATAACTACTTCAATTTCATTTTCTCTAGAAGAAAGAATGTGTTTGTATTGAGCGATATTTTTTTCAAGCTGGGCGCGTTCGGCGATTAGTTTATCGGTTTCGATGCCTGTTAAACGACGTAAACTCATCGCTAAAATGGCATTGACTTGCAGTTCAGAGAAGCCATATTTTTCCATGAGTTTATTCGTAGCTTCTTCTGGAGTGGCACTCGCTTTAATGATATCAACGATATCATCGATATTATCATGACATTGAATTAGACCCGTGACAATGTGGTCGCGAGTTTCGTCTTTTTCTAACAAGAATTTTGTTCTTCTCTCTACAACACTAACTTGAAAATCGAGATATTGTTGGAGCATAGTGGGCAACGAACAAACTTGTGGAGCGTTGTCCACTAAAGAGAGATTGATGATGCCGAAACTCACTTGTAGATTGGTCATTTTATATAACTGATTCAATAAAACTTCAGCGATTACATCTCTTTTAACTTCGATAACGATGCGAATGCCGTCTTTGTTGGATTCATCGCGGATATCAGAAATGCCTTCGATGACTTTATCGCGGACTAAATTAGCCATGTTTTCAATCATCGTGGCTTTATTAACACCATAAGGAATTTCATCAACGATAATGCGCTTAAGTCCGTGGTCACGATCTTCGATGCGGCATTTAGATCTAATAGCGATGCTGCCAGTACCTTTTTCGTAGGCATCACGGATACCGCTTCTGCCTAAAATCATTCCTCCTGTTGGAAAATCAGGTCCTTTGACATATTTCATTAATTCTTCAACAGTAATTTCTGGATTATGAGCGATGGCAATAACCCCGTCGATTACTTCTCTTAAATTGTGTGGGGGGATATTTGTGGCCATCCCAACAGCGATACCGCTGGAGCCATTAACTAGTAGGTTAGGAAATCTGCTTGGTAAAACCGTAGGTTCTCGATCGACACCATCATAGTTATCCATGAAATCGACGACATTACAATTGATATCACGAACCATTTCTAAGGCCAATTTAGCCATTCTTGCTTCAGTATAACGATAAGCCGCAGGTTCATCGCCATCCACACTACCGAAGTTACCATGGCCTTCGACGAGCATGTAACGCATGGCAAATGGTTGAGCGAGTCTCGCTAGGGCCCCATAGATTGCTGAATCACCGTGAGGGTGATATTTACCCATGACCTCACCGACGATACGTGCACACTTCTTGAATGGCTTATCTGGAGTATTGCCTGTTTCCGACATGGAATAAATAATGCGTCGATGAACGGGTTTCATACCATCTCTAACATCGGGAATGGCACGAGAAACAATGACGCTCATCGCATAATCAAGGAATGATTCCTTCACTAGAGGAACAGTATCAACTTCTACTACACCGGCTACAATACCAGCCTCAAGTTCACGTTCTTCTTCGGGAGAAACTACTTCCTCAGTTTCGTCGTTCTCGTTGTTTTCGGCTAAGATTTTATTTTCTTCATCTAGTAACATAACAATCACTCCTTTCCTTAAATGTCGAGATTTCTAACAAATCTAGCATTTGTATTAATAAATTCTTTACGTGGGTCAACGTTGTCACCCATTAAATCTGTAAAGACTTGTTCTGCCTTAATGGCGTCATTGAGAGTCACTCTAATCATCTTGCGTTTTTCTGGATTCATAGTGGTTTCCCAAAGTTGCTCTGCATCCATTTCACCAAGACCTTTGTAGCGTTGGAAAGGATATCCAGGTTTTAATTTCAATTGTGTTTTAATTTTCTCTAATTGAGCATCATTATAGGCATAGTATTGTTTGCCATGATAATCAACTTTATATAGAGGAGGTTGAGCGATGTAAACATAGCCTCCAGCAATTAAAGGACGCATAAATCTATAGAAGAATGTCAATAGTAAAACACGGATGTGACTACCATCGACATCAGCATCAGTCATGATGACGATTTTGTGATATCTAATCTTGCTCACATCGAATTCTGGATCAATGCCCCCACCGATGGCGGTAATCATGTTGCCGATTTCAACGTTGGCAAAAATGCGTTTTGCTTGAGCTTTTTCCACGTTTAAAATTTTTCCACGAAGTGGAAGAATAGCTTGTGTTTCTCTGTTTCTTCCATTTTTTGCACTGCCTCCAGCAGAATTACCTTCAACGATAAACAATTCGCATTCTTCAGGGTTTTTGCTCGAGCAGTCTGCTAATTTACCAGGAAGAGTATTCAATTCAAGACCACCTTTGCGACGAATGTCTTCTCTGGCTTTTCTAGCGGCTAAACGAGCACTAGCGGCAGTAGTAATCTTCTCAATGATTACACGAGCAAGTTTGGGATTTTCTAACAAGAATCTATTTAATTGATCTCCGACAATTTGCGAAACAATTCTACGCACTTCAGAGTTTCCTAGTTTTGTTTTGGTTTGGCCTTCAAATTGTGGGTTTGGATGTTTAACAGAAAGGACACAGGTTAGTCCTTCGGTGATGTCGTCATAAGTAAAATCGTCGTCACCATCTTTTATAAATTTATATTCTTTGGCATATCCGTTGATTATTCTTCTCATCGCATCTCTAAAGCCCGTTTCATGCATTCCACCTTCTTGGGTGTGAACATTATTACAGAAAGAGAAAATGTTGGCCGAATAGCCTGTATCATACTGCATGGCAGCTTCGATGTATATGCGAGACTCTTTTCCGTTATTTAAAGTAATAGGAGTAAAACCTTCGCAATAGATTATTTCATCTAGCAATTTAGTTTTGTGATTGTTAATGAATAAAACGTATTCTTTAATACCGCCTTTGTAACAAAATGTTTCGCGGGTTGGTTCTTCTTCTCTTTTATCTTCAACAATGATTCTAATACCTTTATTTAGATAAGCCACTTGTCTCATCCTATCGCGAATGATTTCGTAATCAAATCTCGTGGTGTCAGTGAAGATTGTCGGATCGGGTTTGAACGTTACAGCCGTACCATTTTTCTTAGGATCGCAGTCGCCAATTCTACTCAAATGTTCGACAATTTTGCCACCATTTTCAAATTTTATGTAATAAATACCACCATCTTTTTTTACGGTAACTTCGCACCATTCAGATAAAGCATTAACCACCGATGCTCCTACACCGTGTAAACCTCCTGAAACTTTATAGGTGTCGCCATCACCAAATTTACCACCGGCGTGTAAAACTGTATAAACGGTTTCAACACCAGATAAACCGGATTTTTTTACCACATCGACTGGTATACCACGACCATTATCAATAACGGTAATGGTGTCGCCCGGGTTAATCGATACTCTTACTTCGGTACAATAGCCGGCGAGAGCTTCGTCGATAGCGTTGTCAACAATTTCCCAAACGAGATGATGGAGACCAGCGCTAGAAGTTGTTCCGATATACATACCAGGTCTTTTTCTAACCGCTTCGAGCCCTTCTAAAACCTGGATATTTTCTGCATCATATTTTGCATCAGCTTTTTCTAACAGAGTTTCCTCTTTGTTCATTTCAGAAATTTCAATTTCAGAAACTGAATTGGTTTCTGTAGTCTTTGTTTCTTCCAATGCTTCTTTTTTTTCTTCTATCATTAGGAGACCTCCTTTGCCTCTGGTTTTATTAATAAGTGATTACAATTTGGAATATCTAATTTTGTTCCTGTAATAAACACTTGATTAAACTTTGTTAAGAATTTAATTAATTTTTCTTGATGTTTGTAATCTAATTCGCTCATCACATCATCGAGAACGACGATAGGTTTTTTATCATTGTCCTCAATAAGGAAATAGGGGCTGAGTTTAAGTGCTAGAGATGCAATTCTGTTTTCTCCTTGTGAGCCAAACTTCGCAATATCGCGTCCATTTAAGCTAATAGAGATGTCTTCGCGATGGATTCCAATAGATGTTTGTTTTCTTTTGAAATCATTTTCTTCTGCCCTCTTAAAGGCTTTTCTAGCATTCTCAGTAAAGTTTGCATCGTATAGTACAAAAGGATAGTATTTTAATTCAAGCGTTTCCCTTGTACCTGTGAGCGCGCGCGTTATCTTATTAAGAATATCGTTGATATTCTTAACGTACATCTGTCTGTACGAAATAATTGAACCTGATAATTTGATTATCAGTTCGGTCGTTACATCTAGCAGCGTTCGATTAATTTGTTCTTCTTTGAGCAAATTGTTTCTTTCTTTTAACACCTTGTCGTAACGAGAGATATATCCTAAATAGATATTGCTTTTCTTGGATATGGATATGTCCAGAAAGTTTCTTCTTTTTTTTGGTGGTCCGCTGAACAAGGTAACGTCTTTTGGTTGAAACAAAATGACATTGACACATTTCGATAATTCAGATAACTTTTTGATGTTTTTGTTGTTAATTGTTATCATACGACCATTTTTAGCGATAACAATTTTAATTTTTCTTATAAAATCCCCTTCTGTAACAACAGCATCAATCTCTGCTTTATCTCTATTTTTTTTAATAAGTTCCGTATTTTCTTCGGTTCGGAAACTATGACCTAGAGATAGATAGTAGATTGCTTCAACCACATTGGTTTTACCGATAGCGTTGGGACCGGTTAAAACATTCAAATTGTTAGAAAAATCAAAAGAAAGAAAAGAATGGTTACGGAAGTTTTTGAGCGTGATTTTTTTAATGAGCATGTCAATCGATTAAAAATGACAAACCAAGGACATGAATTTTATCATCGTGATATAGTTTACGACCACGACGATTTTCTTTCTCTCCATTAACTAAAACAACATTTTCATTGAGAAAAAATTTTGCTTGACCGCCTGTGCTAATGATACCGGCGATTTTAAGCAAAACACCTAACGTAATAAAGGCTTCCCCTTCTCTCAATTTAATGCTTTTTTCAACCACAAAAACTCCTATGCGTCCATTATAAAACAAACGAACAAAAAAGGGAATAAAATATTCCCTTGATTTGTATTATTCAAAAATAGGCTTTTTTCACTCAATAAGTGCGCACTGGAGTGACAACTTGTACCACGGAATCATCTGAAGCGTTTTCAATAACAAAAGGCTTCATTTCGCCCACAAACGCGAACACCACATCTGTACTTCCGAGAGCCTTTACCGCCTCAATGACAAAACCACTATTGAAAGAAACGTGTAAGTCTTGACCCACGTATTTAAAAACGTCAATTTTTTCCACGGCCGAACCGACTTGACTAGATTTTGCAGAAATTTCAATCCCTTCTTCACTCATCGATAAATCCACGATGTTTTCTCTATCAATCGACAAAATGTTAGCTCTATCAATAGCCTTCATTAAATCATTCGCATTAACTTCCAGAGAATAATTAGTTATTTTGGGAACTATATTTTTTGTATTTGGATAATCACCCGCGATTAATCTAGTAGAAACAATCGTGGTTCCCATAGTGAATAATGCTTTTTTATCACTTACAGCAATATCCACTGAATCTTTCCCCTCTAACAAATGATTGATTTCGTCCATCATTTTCGCTGGGATGTTAGCGACAAATTCAATACCTAGAGGAATGTTTAATGTTTTGCGAGCCATACGAGCAGAATCTGTAGCGGTAGCGGTCAATATACCACCTCTAGCTTCAAGGTTTAAAGCCGTGAGTATCGGACGTTGTTCTTTGAAGGAAGCGGCGAATGTTGTTTGAGAAACCAAAACGTCAAAATCAGCGCGAGACAAACTTAGTTGTGTGCCAGTGGCTTCTAGGTCGAGCTCTGGATATTCGTCTGTGTTAACGCAATTTAAACGATATTCTGAACGATTGTTGCTGATGGTCGCAATAGTGGAATCAACAACATCTAGAGTGATTTCTTCCGAATCCATTTTTCTCACAATTTCAACTAAAAGTTTTGCTTTAATCAAAATGGAGCCTTCTTTGTAATTTCTGATAATCAATTCGTCACCCAAACGATAAGGAACTTGAGTTTTTATAGAGATGTTTTCATCTGTTCCAGTAATAAACAAACCTCTTTCGTCTAAGTTCAATTTAAAATTTTCTAGTACAGATTTGACATTTTTACTAGCAACAGCTCTAGAAGCGGTATTTAAACCTTTGAGAAGTTCTTCACGTTTGATTGTAAATCTCATAGCCGATCCCTTTCGTTTTATTTATCTTATTTTATACTATTATTTATATCTTATTAATTATTATTATTAGCCTGGTGGAAAACGTGGATAATTATTTTTTAACAGCCGATTTATTATAACATATCATATCTTAAAAAAACATTTTTTAATTTAAATAAAATTAATTAGTTTTTAATCGTTTTTGTAGGTTATCTATCGCTTCTTTCAAAGCGGTGTTGTTTTTCAACATTTTTTCCACTTTCAATACACCGTTCATCACAGTGGTGTGATCTCTACCACCAAAAGTATTTCCTATTTTTGTTAAAGATACATCTAAGTTGAGTCTAATTAAATACATGGCAATGTGTCTAGCGAGAACAATTTGGCCCGTTCTTAACTTGCCGACTAATTGAGAAGGAGTAAGATTGTAATAATTGGAAACAATATTAATTATTTTGTGTTCGGATAATTGCGTGGCAGCATTTTTAGTTCCAGTGATACTTTGAACGGCTTCAATGGCAATATCCAAAGTAACTTTATCAACTTGTTTTATTTGAGTGATGTAAAAAATTAACCTATTAAATGAACCTTCTAGTTCTCTAACATTACTGCTAAATTTTTCAGCATAGAAATTTAAAACTGCCGGATCAAAATTCTTAATATCTAATTCAACTTTTTCAATTTGTTTTTCTAATATTTTTATACAAGTGGCTATATCCGGACTATTGATTTTAGTCGTTAGTCCTTGACTAAATCTAGTGATCAAACGATCTTCCAAACCTTTTAATTCACTCGGCTGTCTATCTGAAGTTATCACAATTTGTTTGTTGCTGTTGACCATTTTTTGGTAGACATAGAAAAACATCTCTTCCGTCTTAACCTTATTTTCTAGAAATTGAACGTCATCAAATAGCAAAACATCTACAGTTGAAAAGAAGTCTTTAATCGATTCTGATTCTTTTTCACCTTTAACAAATTTAACATATTCATCCACGAAATCATTGGCGTCAATATATAAAACTTTAGCTCCAGGTTTCGTGACATTTTTAATTTGATTTCCGATAGCGTGCAATAGGTGAGTTTTACCTAAACCTGAGTTTGAATAAATGAACAAAGGGTTAAAAACTTTTCCAGGATTTTTTGAAATCATTTTAGCAGCGCGACAAGCCTCTTTGTTAAAACTACCTTCAACAAAGGAATCGAAAGTTAAAGATGTATTAATTTTTGCGTCTTTGAAAAACAAGCTTTCCTCAACCTTTTTATTTTTCTGTTTTAGGTTAACTTTTTTTATTTCACTTAGCTGTTTGAAGACCAGATTGTAATTGTGTTCAGTCACATCATTTAAAGCTTCTTTAATTATTTCCACATACTTAGAAGATAACAACCTTTCCGATGTAAGAGAATCAACTATAATGGTAACTACATCGCCAGATACATCGTTGATATATGTGTTAGCGAAAAAAGAATCGAATATATGTCTTTCGTTTAATCTTTTATCGATGATTTTTAATGTCTGTTGCCACACCCTGGCCATTTCCGATATTGAAGTATTCATTCCATCCACCTAGTTACGTGTGACCTATTATAGAATAATTAACATTTCTTTAGTATGTGAAAATTTTATTTTTAAAGTTTTCCACAACAAAAAACGCGGTTTTGTAAGTATAGGGAGTTTTCCACTTTTCCACATATTTATTTTTGTGGATAAAATTGTTTGCTTTTATACCAGATGTGGAAAAGTGGATTTGTGGATTTTTAAAATAAAACCTCAAAACAAACAATAAAAACATGCATTTTATTGACATTTTATTGACATTTATAAATAAATGCCGTTAAACTTATCTCGCTATGTATTAGGAGGTTCTTCTATGAAAAGAACATATCAACCAAGTAAAATTAGACACCAAAGGAAAGCCGGATTCCGCGCTCGTATGAAAAGTGCAAGCGGTCGTAAAATTATTTCTCGCCGCCGCGCTAGAGGTCGTACAAGATTAGCCGCGGATTAATTTATTGTGAAAGTTTATGAAGGCAATTAATCGTATTAAAGCAACTGATGACTTTGCTTTGACGATTAAAAAAGGCAAAGCGCAGCGCAACCAATCGTATGTCATTCATTGTCGTGAGAACGATATGCCATATACCAGAGTCGGTATTTCAGTATCAGTTAAACTAGGTAACGCTGTGACTCGCAATCGCATCAAAAGACAAATTAGAAACATTTGTGATCAGTTAATTGATTACAATGCTCAATCGCTTGATATCGTTATCATCGCCAAACCAAGCTTCATAAATTATTCGTTCGATGATAACAAACAAGCACTCGCACAATTATTGAAATTATAGTTAGGATTTATTTAATGAGAAAAAAGATAAAATTAACTGTCGGAGGATTAATAATTCTTGCAGGCGCACTCCTTTTGCCTAGTTGTACGGCATCTTTTTGTTCGGAACTAGATAAAGCGCATTTTTTATATGCTTTTGATTATGGCGTCAGCGATTATTACGACCACCAAATAGAGGGTGCTCAACAAGTTTTCCCTGGCAATGATAAAATTTATTATCTTGTCAACGTTCCTACTTCTACCGCTAGTGGTCTCGGAAAAACTAATGACGCAGCTCTCAGCGCTAATTTAAAAACACCCTCCCACAAATATTATGTAAAAATAGATCAACTCGTTTTGGAAACGGCGCTAAAGAAAGCCAAAGGGGATGATGTTGATTTTGCAACTGTTAATTTTGCAGATGCTATAGAAGCTCTGGACACCTATGGCTATTTAAAATTTTCTGGTGAAAAATTATGGGATAACTGGAATGACTTAAATCAAAAAATTAAAGCCATGACTACCGACCCCACGCACGACATTTCTATTGATGATTTGCCCACTTATGACTACATAAAGATCTATCAAAAAAACATGAATTCTTTAATCGGCTCTTATCGTTCTTGTATTGCTATTTCTACAGACGATTACGGGTATTACGGTTATGCTAATGGGGCGCAATATCGCGACGGGGATAAAATTCCAGTAGAGATTGAAGCTAAAACCTGGGGATACGCATGGAAAAAAGGCTTTTTCGAAGGACTATTAGTTTTTCCTATTGGATGGCTCACCGAAACATTTGTCAGAGGATTTAAGGATATTGGAGTTATGGGCGGAGTCGCTCAACTTTTAGCAATTTTGTTAATCACTTTTATTGTGAGATCGTTGATGCTCATTGTGACTTTGAAACAAACCGCGAGCAACGCGAAAATGCAAGCCTTACAGCCAGAAATTGCTAAAATTCAAAATAAATATCCGAATGCCAACACCAATAATTATGAAAAACAACAAATGGCGGCGGAAATGAGTAGGCTATACAAAAAGAACAAAATTAATCCTTTATCCACTTTACTCGTGATGATTATTCAGTTCCCAGTTTTTATTAGTGTATGGGGAGCTTTGCAAGGTTCGGCCAGTTTGGCATCCGACGCACTTTTTAACTTACATTTGAGCGATCCTATCAACGTGGTTTTATTCGAAGCATCCAACTGGAGCAATGGTAGTGCGGTTGCGGCGTTAATTTTATTTATTATGATGGCAGGCGTTCAAGTTGTTTCTATGTTACTTCCACAATGGTTACAAAAAAGGAAAGCTAAAAACATTCCTTCAATGGGCAAAAACCCAGCACAAACTCAACAACAAAGCAGCATGAAAATGGTTACTTACGTCATGATGGCCATGATTATTTTCATGGGCTTCACATTACCAAGCGCTATGGGTGTTTACTGGTTTGTTAGTGCTTTGTTCTCATTAGCGCAAACTTTGATTGTTGAAAAAATAAACAAAAACAAATCTAAAAAGAAAGGCAATTAAATATTATGAAAACTTATACTGGCAAAACTGTCGAAGAAGCTCTTCAAACGGCTTCGAGCGAAACAGGAGTATCGATCGATGATCTAATTTATATCATCACTGATAAAAAAGTAGGACTTTTTACAAAAAAAATCGTTGTAGAAGTTTATGATTTACCAGATGTGATTAAATTCGCTGAAGACTATTTATTAGGCGTTATTGATTCTTTAAAAATCGAAAGTACAGTTAGAACTAGGTTGGATGACCAAGTAATGAGAATGACTATTGATTCGACACACAATCCAATTTTGATTGGGAGAAACGGAAAAACTTTACAAGCTTTTAACGAACTGGTTAAATTAGCGGTTAGCAACCGTTTCCATAAAAGATTTAGAATATTGTTAGATATCAACGGTTATAAAGACAACAAATATACGCGCTTAATTCGCATGGCGAGAAGATACGGTCGCGAAGTTCAAAAAACCAAAACAACTTATACTTTCGATCCGATGCCCGCGGATGAGAGAAGGGCGATTCACAACGCTTTAAACACCATGTCAAACATTCGCACCGAATCCATTGGTGAAGGCGCACAAAGACAAGTACAAATCATTTACGTTGAATAGAAAGCACCTTCTAGGTGTTTTTTTATATAATATAGGTATGTTCGAAACCATTGTTGCTTTAGCTACAGCCCCGATTAAATCAGCACTAGCCGTCATTAGATTGTCTGGTGACGATGTTTTTGAAGTGGTTAATAAATGTTGTAAAAAAGACATTTTGGAAATTAAAGAAAGAACAATTGTCTATACATCCATTGTTGATGAAGAGGAAAAAATCGACGACGTTATATTATTGCTGTATCGCGCTCCCAAGTCGTTCACAGGAGAAGATTCTATTGAAATAATTTGTCATGGTTCGCCTTTAATTTGCAAACAGATAATTGAGGTGTGTTTAAAAAATGGTGCAAGAATGGCTACAAATGGCGAATTTTCTTCTCGTGCGTTCATGCATAATAAAATAGATTTAGTCCAAGCAGAGGCCATTAACGATGTAATAAATTCTACGACCAGAGAAGCCAGTAGATTAAACCTTTTGTCCCTAGATGGAAAAACTAGCGAGTTATTAAAACCCATTAAAACCCAATTAGCGGACATCATTTCCTTAATAGAAGTTAATATCGATTATCCAGAATATGAAGATATTGAAGTGGCTAACAAAAACAAAGTAATGACAGTTTGTGAGTCGTTGATAAAAAGAATTGATGAACTTATTGACGACGGAGAAAAAGCCCAAATAATTAACGAAGGTATTAAAGTTGCCATCGTAGGGAAACCCAATGTCGGTAAATCTTCTTTGCTCAACGCTCTGCTTGGAGAAGATAGAGCTATCGTCACTGATATTGCAGGAACAACTCGCGATGTCGTTAGGGGAGAGGCTAATATCGGAGGGGTAGTTTTGCATTTGTTTGATACCGCGGGTATCCATGATTCGAACAATTTAATTGAAACAATCGGTATTGAAAAAACCAAAAAAACTATTAGAGACGCTGATGTCGTGGTGGTGGTTTTAGATGGCAGTGCAGATATTAGTGACGAGGATCAAAAAATACTGGATTACGTTAAAGAATATCAGCCAATTATCGTATACAACAAAGCAGATATCGCTAAGAAAAAGGGTAAATTGTGCATTTCCGCTTTAAATAACGACATCGAACCGTTGATAGATGAAATTAAAAAAAGAATTGGAATTGATGAGAAAGTGTTTTCCACGCCCGCTTTAAATAATACAAGACAAATCGGCTTACTAAAGAAAGCCAGAGAATCTTTAATTAAAGCTTATCAGGATGCAGAAGAAGACCTAACGATTGATTTAATTTCTACGTCTTTATTTGATGCTTACACCTCGGTATTAGAAATACTGGGAGAAGCCAATCAAATCGATTTAGCAAAAGAAATATTTTCTCGTTTTTGTGTAGGTAAATGATGAAACTAATCGATACACATTGTCATTTGAATGACGATATTTTATATAAAAAATTGGAAGAAGTTGTTGATCGCGCCAAGAAAACGGGCGTCGAAAAAATGATTGTGGTTGGTTGGGATAAAAAGAGTTCAGAAAGAGCCATTAAAATCGCAAATCGCTTTCCTTTTATTTATGCCGCTGTCGGCGTTCATCCCAATAATATCGAGGGCGTGGATGAAAAGACGCTGGATGATGTTTTAAATCTTTATCAAAATGACAAAGTGGTGGCCATCGGAGAAATTGGGTTAGACTATCATTATGTTAAAGATGAAACAATCCATGAGAAGCAAAAACAAATTTTCATCAAACAAATTGAATTCGCTAATCTTGTAGGACTTCCGATATCTATCCATAGTCGCAGTGCCTTTTTTGACACTCTGGAAATATTAAAAAAACACAAACCGTTGCACGGAGGCGTTATGCATTGCTATTCGGGGAGCGTTGAATCGCTTTCAGAAATAATAGATTTAGGACTATACATTGGTTTAGACGGACCGGTAACTTTTAAAAACGCTAAAACTCCTAAACAAGTCGCGGTTGAAGTTCCTCTAGAAAAATTGATTATAGAAACGGACGCCCCTTATTTATCGCCCCAGCAAGTACGGGGAACGATTAACGAGCCTTCTAATCTCGTTTATATACTTGACGAAATTGCTGTTTTAAGAAGCATGTCCAAAAAACATCTCGCAGAAATTATTTATAAAAATTCTTGTCGTTTATTTAAATTATGAAATTATTTTTAGATGGCATTTTGGTGGTGGAAGGTAAAGAAGATGTAGCGTATCTTTCCAATTATATATCATCAGAAATTATTCCAGTTAATGGATTTGAGTTATGTCCGAAAACAATGGAGTATTTAAAAGATAAAAAAGTCATTATTATGACCGATCCAGACGAGGCGGGTAAGCAAATTCGTCAAAATATTAACAAAATAATAACGAACGCTTCTAATGTAGAAATTGATATATCTAAATGCTCTCGCGATAAGAAAAAGGGTATCGCGGAATGCGAAATTGGTGAAGTTTTAAGCAAACTACGGCCATACGCCCTCGATAAAATTAATAAATCGCCCCATATTGGTTTACCAGATTTACAAAAAATAGGCTTGATAAATAATGCAAAATTAAGAAGTTATGTTTGCGAGCAATTGAATTTAGGAAAATGCAATAACAAACAGTTAATTAAAAGAGTAAATAATCATAAAATAGAAATACAACAGATGGAAAGAATTGTTAAAAAATATTATGGAAATTAATCGCTCTAACATCAAAGACATCATAAGCAGATGCTCCATAAAACCCAGCAAAGATTACGGGCAAAACTTTTTGATTGACTCAAATGTCAGTTTTAAAATAGTAGAAGCTTTAGAAGTAAAAGAAGGAGACCGGGTACTAGAAATTGGACCAGGGCTCGGCTCTTTGACGCATTTTTTAAGTTTGACTAAAGCGAAAATTAATGCTGTTGATGTCGATAACAAGATGACTAACTTTTTAAGAAACGTTTATCAAGGCTGTGAAAATTTAACTATTGTAGAAAACGACATTAGAAGAGAAGACGTTTCTTTTTATGATAAAATAATCGGCAATATTCCTTATAACATCACTACCGAAATCATTCAGTATATCTTGTTAAATGCTGAGCGAGCACAAACAATGGTTTTTATGGTACAAGCGGAAGCATTTAATCGTTTTAGTGATATTAAAGGAAAGGAATATGGACCGATATCTATTCTCATTCATTTGTTAGGAAATATTGAAAAAATATCGACAGTTAAGCCAGGCTCTTTCTACCCCTTGCCAAAATGTAATTCCATTGTTTTTAGAATTAAAATTAACGAGGACGTTGATAGAAAAAAGGCGATTGAAATTTATAAAATGTGCAAAAAGATTTTTGTCAGTCGCCGCAAGACTATTCAAAACAATTTAACGTCAATTGTTAAAAATAAGGAAACAGCAGAGATGTTGTGTCATGAATTCAATATCAATCCGTTATCTCGGCCAGAAGATTTGTCGCCAAACACTTATCTTTTGATTTATAATTATCTTAATAGGTGACAGATATTCTATTAAAATATATTTTAAAGTTGTAAGATTATTATAGTATGAGGAAGTTGCATCTGCGTAGTTACGCTAAAATCAATCTCTGTTTGAACATCATTGGAAAGCGCAAAGACGGGTATCATGTTCTAGATATGATTGTGTTACCTATCTCTCTTCATGATTCGCTTATCGTTTCAAAACTTCGAACCGCCCGCGATAATCTGGTTACTGTCGATGATTATTCAAATCTTTCTTATGAATACAATTTAGCAAAACTCGCCATTGAAAAAATGCAAAAAATCTATGGATTTAAAGAAAAATTTGGAATTTTTATTCACAAGGTAATTCCTGTTCGGGGAGGATTAGGAGGGGGTTCTTCTAATGCCGCCACTACTTTGAAAGCGATAAATTCAATTTTGAAATTAGGAGCTGACGAAGAGAAGTTGATGGAAATTGGCAAAACACTCGGTAGCGATGTTCCTTTCTTCGTAAAGAACGTGCCCGCTCGCTGTCAGGGAATCGGAGAAATAATTACTCCAATCACTGTCAAGAATAATTATTTCGTGCTTATTGTTAAACCAGAGGCAGGATGCGCTACTAAAGACATGTACCAATACATCGATACGATGAATCTACCAATTTGCAATGTCGACAAAGTAGTAGAAGCCTTAGCCGATGGTGACGATGATGCGATTGCGGAAAACATATCTAACGCCTTCCAAAGCGCCGCTATTTCTGTCGTTCCTGAAATTCAAGATATCATTGATACCTTGCATAGTTATGGTTTAAAAATAGTGCAACTAACTGGTTCAGGCTCAGCGGTTTTTGCCATGAGCACGGACAAAAAACTTTTGAAAAAAGCCTTTAAAGGGTTAGAAGATAAATATCAAGTCGAACTAGCTAGAGTTTTAAAATAAAGGAGGAGATTTTATGGACAAATATGTAGTTATTTTAGCGGCCGGTAAGGGCGCAGGAATGAATTCTCGCGATCCAGAACATTCTAAAGTTTCATATCCTATCTTAGGAAAACCAATCATTAATTATGTGATTGACGCTGTCAAATTACTCGACCCAAAGCAAATTGTCACTGTCGTAGGATTTGGTGGTGAATTAACAAAAAGCCTTGTCGAAAAGGATTCTGATGTCGTCTGGCAAAAAAGATTGTTAGGAACAGGGCATGCGGTTTTGCAAGCCAAACCTCTTCTAGAAGGCAAGCCCGGACAAACATTAATTATTTACGGTGATACTCCGTTAGTGGAAACTGAAACACTCCGTTCTATTTTCCATATCCATCAAAAAAATAGATATGACATGACGGTGGTTTCGGCTGTTTTAGAAAACACAAAAGGATACGGCCGCATTATTCGTGAAGACAAGAGCAACCGCATCTTGTCAATTAGAGAAGAAAGTGATTGCACTTTTAGCGAATATGAGATTAATGAAGTAAACACAGGCATTTGCATTGTCGATAATGAGTTGTTGTTTAAATATATTGAAAGGTTATCAGTGGATAACAGTCGTCATTTATTTTATTTATCTGAACTAGTGCAAATTCTGATTGGGGACAATTATCATGTCGGTGTTTTTGTCGCTGAAGAAATGAAAGAAGTTTATAGTATAAACAACCGTATCCAATTAGCGGATGCGACAAAAATCATGCGTAGAAGAATTAATCACAGATTAATGCTATCTGGCGTATCGATTGACGACGTCGATTCCACCAATATTTCCCCAGATGTGGAAATTGGACAAGACACAATCATTCGTCCGAATACGATTATTTTAGGCAAATCAAAAATTGGCGAAGCATGTGCTATTGGACCTAACGTCGTCATGAACAATGTGGAGATTGGCAATGAAGCGGAAGTCTGTTTTTCAAAATTAGAAAATGTTAAAGTTGGTCCAGCAGAAAAAATTGGACCATTTGTTGAAAAAAATGGTTGATAATTATGCAAATAGTCGAATGTTTTGGTAAAAATGTTTTTGTGGGAAAACAAATGGTTGGATACATAGACCGAGAAGGCATTTTTATCAATCGCAAGAAATTTGCAGATATCACACCAGAAGGTGTTATTTCGCGTGATAATATAGAGGTCGGTTACGTGGACGAAGATGGATATATCATTGTTAGAGACATAGAAGTCGGATATATCGATACTGATAATAATTTTGTTTTTTATCCCGGAAATGATTTTTAACGAAAGGAGATTAATGATTTATGATTGCAATCGGCATTGATATCGGAGGAACGTCAATCAAAGGCGCTGCTGTTGATTCTAATGGAAGTGTCTATGAGGTTTTTTCCATGCCTTTTGTCAAAGGAGAATCGGGAGAAAACTCTATTCGCAAACTAGCGGATGTCGTTAAAAAATATATTGATAAACATAATTTAAAAGACAAAATTGTGGGCATTGGAATTGGAAGCCCAGGCTCGCTAGATACCGATTTAGGTATCGTTAATTACGCTAACAATTTGAAATGGGAAAATGTACGTGTCGCCGATATCATGCACGAAACATTAACCTACCCTATTAAATTAATTAATGACGCTAATGCCGCTGCTTTAGGAGAAGCCAAGTATGGTGCGGGCAAGCATTATCAAACAGTTATTATGCTTACTCTAGGAACGGGTGTTGGTGGTGGAATTATTTTAGATGGGAAAGTATTTGAAGGTAACGAAGCTAAAGGCGGAGAACTCGGACACACCGTAATTGTCGTAGACGGAGAACCATGCTCTTGTGGAAGAAGAGGATGTCTAGAAGCTTATTCTTCTGCGACAGCTTTGATTAGGGAAACCAAAAAAGCGATGCGAGCAAATAAAAATTCATTGATGTGGAAAATTGCTCCTAAAATTAATTTGGTTGATGGTTCGGTTCCTTTTGAGGCCGCTAAAAACAACGACCCAGTTGCTCTAGAAGTTATCGATAACTATATTAAATATTTAGGCGAAGGCCTTTTGAATTTTTGTAATATTTTTAGACCCAATATCATTGTTTTGTCTGGCGGCATTGCGAATGCAGGAGACTTTTTATTCGACCGACTAAATAAGTATCTCAAAGATTATAATTATGGATATAAGCGCACGCCTGAAGTAAAAGTAGTGCCTGCTGAACTTGGCTATGATTCGGGTAAAATTGGCGCCGCCGCTTTATTTTTTAATTGAAAGGACAACGCTATGCAATTAGTAATTCTTGCTGCCGGGATGGGTTCGCGTTTCGGTGGACTAAAACAAATGGAACCCATGGATGAATTTAACAATTTTTTGTTAGATTATTCAATTTACGACGCGAAAAAAGCGGGTTTTAATAGCGTAATATTCATTATTAAAAAAGAATTTTATGAGGATTTTAAAAACACTATTGGCCAAAGAACAGAAAAAATTATAGATGTTCAGTATGCTTTTCAAGATTTAAACGATCTTCCTGATGGTTTTGTTTGTCCAAAGGATAGAGAAAAGCCTTGGGGAACCGCACACGCTATCTATGCAGCTCGCGACTTAATCAAAGGAAATTTTATAATCATAAACGGCGATGATTATTATGGGCAGGACACCTACCGTGTAGCGTATAACTATCTAAAATCATTACCAAAGAACAGTGTAGGAAAATATGCTAATGTGGCATTTAAAGTTTCTAACACCATCACTGAAAGCGGCTCTGTAAAAAGGGGGGTGGCTTTTTCAGATGAGAAGGGGTTTTTAACCAAATTAGTAGAGTCCTCCGTTTTTAAAGATAAGGAAGGCAAAATTGTCTGTCAGCCTCTTAGTGGCGGCGAACCTTTTAGTGTCGGGCCCGATCAATTAGTGTCGATGAATTTATTCGCATTTAATGTTGATTTGATCGATCATTTGAAACACAAATTCCCATTATGGCTTAAAGATAATATTGATGTCCCTAAATCTGAATTTTTAATTCCTACCGTCGTTGACGAACTCGTCAACGAAGGAAAAGCGGAATTGCGTTTGCTGTCAACTTCTTCTGTTTGGTTCGGCGTTACTTATAAAGAAGATAAGCCTGGCGTTGTTAAATCACTTAAAGAGCTAGTTGACAAGGGGTTATATAAGCCTGGGTTATATTGATATTACTAACAAAAAGTTAGTTTTAACTGTATAAACGTTCCTACTAAGCCTTTGCGTCTAGTAGGAAATTTTGTAATTTAGCAAATTAACTGTTGTAACGAACTAAAACTAAATCTTTCATTGCTCTTAGCGAACAAAAAGGGGATGATAGGTATTATCAACAGAAAATAAAATTTGTTAATTTGCACATTGTTGGGCAAGGAGAGGCGACATGAACGAAAACGTTAGAAATCCAAAAATGCTTCGTATCAATTCGAAACCACTAGCGGAAGCATTTGTTGAAGAACAAATTGAAAAGATTAAGGAACAGGTAAAAGATGGTCGAGTTTTATTAGGGCTTTCCGGTGGTGTTGATTCTTCTGTTTGTGCTGCTCTATTAGCCAAAGCCATTAGCGATAAATTAGTTTGTGTTCACGTCAATCATGGACTACTAAGAAAAAACGAAAGCGAAGAAGTTCTTGGGTTTTTCAAAAACGATTTGAAAGATAATCTAATTTACGTCGATGCTTCTAACGAATTTTTAGACGCTCTAAAAGGTGTAACAGATCCCGAGAAGAAGCGCAAAATCATTGGGGAGTTATTCATCAAAGTTTTTAAAAGAGAAGCTCAAAAATTAGAAGGCATTTCGTTTTTAGCACAAGGAACTATTTATTCTGATGTTTTAGAAAGCCAAGGCGTCAAAGCTCACCACAACGTTGGAGGCTTGCCTTCTGAATTAGGTTTTGAACTCGTAGAGCCCATCAAGTTTCTATATAAAGACGAAGTCCGACAAGTAGGGGAAGCATTAGGTTTGCCACACAAAATGGTTCACCGTCAGCCGTTCCCCGGACCAGGATTAAGTGTGAGATGTATCGGCGCTATTACAAAAGATAGACTAGAAGCCGTAAGAGAAAGTGACGCTATTTTAAGAGAAGAATTTGCCCTAGCGGGACTAGATAAAAAAGTATGGCAATATTTTACTGTCGTTCCTCCGATAAAGTCGACTGGCATTAAGAAAGGCAAACGTACTTTTGAATGGCCAGTAATTATTCGGGCGGTAAATAGCGTTGACGCGGTCACCGCAACCATTGAAAAGATACCATATGAAATACTAGAAAAAATTAGAGATCGCATCCTCGCGGAAGTTAAAGGCGTTAATCGCGTTTTGTATGATTTAAGCAATAAACCAGGCGCTACAATTGAATGGGAATAGGAGTTTTTATGAATAAAAAAATTATTTTGTCCGAAGAAGAAATCTTAAATATTTGTAAAAAAATTGGATCTCAACTAACCGAAAGACTCAAAAATGAGGAAAGAATGCCTTTGTTTCTGGGAGTTATGAAGGGGGCCTTGAATTTCATGGTCGATTTGATTAAACGAGTAGAGAGACCTATTTTGACAGATTTTATTCATATTTCTTCCTATAACGGGACGCAATCCACGGGAAAAATAATGCTCAAAAGAGAATTTGAAATCGATATTAAAAATCGTACGGTCGTCATTGTGGAAGACATTATCGATACTGGAATTTCGATGAAATATTTAATCGATCATCTCAATAAAAATTACGAACCTAAACAAGTAATCGTCTGTACTTTATTTGATAAAATTCACGACCGTGTTGTCGATGTAAAAATTGACTATGTAGGCAAAGTACTTAAAGAAAATTACTTTTTAGTGGGATATGGACTCGATTATAATGAAATAGAAAGAAATACTCCTTATGTCTATGTTGCAGAAAAAGAAGACATTGATAAATGGAACGAAGAGATTCGCAAATAGCTATGAAGTTGTTAGAAAATAAAATCTTGAAAGACGGAAAAGTTATTAATAACGATATTTTAAAAGTTGACTCTTTCATCAACCATCAAATTGATGTAGTTTTAACAAGAGAACTAGCTAAAGAAATCGCTTCAATTTTTAAAGCTGATCGCATTTTAACCATTGAAACAAGCGGTATTGCTTTAGCCTTTGCGGTGGCGGAAGAAATAGGTAACGTCCCTCTTACTTTTGCTAAAAAGAGCAAGTCGCTTATTGTTGATGATGACGTTTATAAAATTGAAATTAAATCTTTTACTCGGAATATATCGTCCGTTGTAACAGTGAATAAAAAATATATCAAAAAAGGAGAGAAAGTTTTAATTGTCGATGACTTTTTGGCGGAAGGAAACGCTTCTTTAGGCTTGGTCGATTTATGCAAACAAGCTGGTGCGGAAGTCGTAGGTGTAGCGGTCGCTATTGAGAAGAGTTTTCAAGGCGGAAGAAACAAATTAGAAGCACTAGGCATCAGAGTATATAGTGGTGCGAACGTTAAATCTTTTGTCGACAATAAACCAGTGTTTTAAATATGAAAAGTCTATTGAAAATGTTACTATCAGGTATTTATGCAGGCCTAGCAATTGGACTCGGTTCATTTGGTTATATTCTTACAAGATAT
Organism: Erysipelotrichaceae bacterium; assembly: GCA_012837435.1. Lineage (GTDB taxonomy): Bacteria > Bacillota_I > Bacilli_A > RFN20 > CAG-826 > RUG14515. Next base: position 775 of record DURD01000011.1, on the reverse strand, counting down.
CTTACTAACAACACCTTATTAGCATCGTGTATCTTTTCTATTGGTTTAACAATTGTGTGTCTTAGCCGCTTCAATCTCTATACAGGTAAGGTAGGAGTTTTTCTCGATAAGAGAGGGAAAGTTATAGAGAACCTAATCAATTTACCAATCATGCTAATCGGAAACACTGTTGGGGCTTTTGCTCTTGGAATTCTTTGCCATTTCATCTTTTTGAATGTCGCGGATTTTCAACAACTAGCGGTGGATGTATCAATAGGTAAAACTTCTTCAACCATGGTTGTTGCTGAAGGGATTTTTTGTGGCGCCTTAGTGTATGTCGCTGTTTATGCGTTTAATAATTTTCAAAATTTAGCTATGAAAATTCTTGGAATTATTACTCCTATAACTTTAGTCGTCTATAGTGGCTTTCAACACTGCATTGCCAATATGTTTTATTTTGGAATGGCATTTAACTGGAACATCGATATGTTGTGGAACATATTGATTGTCATTTTAACTAATAGTGTGGGCGCTTTAATAGTAAGTGGTTTGGTCCATCTATCAGCAATTGTGTCTGGACAAAAATAAAAACGGCTTAGAACGAGCCGTTTTTATATACCAGCGAGATTCATCAGCGAGCATTGTTTCGCAACTGCTTTATAAAACTTTTAGCACCCCAAACTTTAAGGGGGTTTAGGTACCCCTCCAAAGTTAAAGGGGATTTTTTATAAGGCCTCCAAAGTTAAAGGGGGTCTTTTTTTCTTAACTCATGGTTGCCCTTCTTTCTTTCGTAGCT
>DURD01000010.1 GCA_012837435.1 Erysipelotrichaceae bacterium | reverse complement strand
TATAATTTCTTTCGTGTGATACAATATCCATGGAGTCCTCCTTATTAATTTGTGGTTAAATTAATTATAAGCAAGGACTCTATTTTAATCTTTAATTTAGTCTCACATCATTTGAATTAGTACATTTGGTTTAATTGCTTTTTTTACTATAACATCGTTGAAAAAACACTAAGCAAAGTGGCCGCTAAACGTGAAAATAGAGACACTTTGTAGGTGTACTTATCAATTTTTGTGCACTCAGAAATCATTTGAGTAAAATCCAGTTTAATATCTCGTAGACACTCACATTTATACAAAACTACACCGCATTCAAAATGATGTACTAAGCTTCTATAATCAAAATTGGCGGTACCGACATAGGCCAAGCAATCATCTATCAATACTGTTTTCATATGATTAAATCCCGGTTTATAAATATAGATGTTGACGCCAGCGGTAAGCAAATATTTGAAGTTGCTTTTTGCGACATTGTATATCAATTTTTTATCGGGGATGCCTGGCAAAATTAAATTGACTTCCACTCCTCTCAAAGCGGCGTTTCTAACTGCGCTCAGCAAGTTGAAAGTTGGCACTAAGTAGGGCGTAGAAATGTAGACCACGTATTTAGCGACATTGAGCATGCTAATGTATACTGTTTCGGAAACATATTCTTGAAAATATGGTTGAGGTCCATCGCCAAAAGGAAAAACAAAACCCTCGAGAGAATAGGCTTCATATGGTTTGGTGCAGTATCTTTTATAATCAGAATTAGTTTCAGCAAAGCTATCATATGTTTCTAAAAATAAAATTATCAGATTAGTAATGGCTTTACCGCGAATGCGAACCATCGTATCTTTCCAATATCCAAAACGATTTATGATGTTGGCATACTCATCGGCGATATTCATGCCACCGGTAAAACCATATTTATGGTCGATAATAGCAATTTTACGATGGTCACGATTATTGTAAATGCCAGAGACAATCGGTTTAAATGGGTTAAAACGAAAGATTTTAATACCGCACAGTTTTAACTCTTTTTCTAACTTTCTAGAAAAAACACCATTTGACCCAAAGTCATCAACGATTATTCTCACTTCCACTCCAATTGCCGCTTTTTCTTTTAAAATAGAACAAATTTCTCCCCAAATTTGTCCTTCCGCCACTATGAAAAATTCTAGAAAAATAAATTCTTCCGCCTCTTTTAAATTTTTGATAAAGTCTTTAAAAAATTCTTCTCCGTTTGGATAATACTTTACATCGTTGCCTAATGAGCCGTTAAAGGAAGTTACCCCTCTGAGATAATCAAAAACCGGGGAATATTCTGAGGTATATTCTTTAAATTTTAAAGCTTCAATGTCACTTATTTTTGTGTAGGCAATACATTGATTATGAGCGTGAATTATTCTTTCCTTTTCTTTTTTTCTTACCCGCCTAGGATAAAAAAGTATAAAAATGATAATACCAAAAACCGGCACCAATAACAAAATAGTAATCCAAGGAATTTTGAATTCAGGGGGTTCTTTTTTAGAAACGACAAAACCAAAAATAATTACCGCAATGGCGGAAGTAGCAAGTCGCGTAAGCCAAAAATAATTTGAAGTATAAGTAGCTAGAACCGCAAAAACGGCTACTTGGAGAATAATAGCAAAGACAACTAGGATGACTCTATTAAAAAGTCTTCGAATCAGTTTCATATAGATGAATATAACATTTTTTCGAAGACTGTAGTAATAAATGTAATTTATTTTTTATCTTTAAACGCCTTTTTTTATTTTTTCCAACAATTCCTGTGCAACATCAGGATTATCCTTTATATATGTTTTAGCGGCATCACGGCCTTGAGCAATTTTGCTCCCATTATATTCAAACCACGATCCACTTTTTTTGACAAAACCGAGTTCGACAGAACGATCGAGAATCTCCGCCTCTTTCGATATGCCTTGACCATAAATAATATCAATTTCACATTGCCTGAACGGTGGTGATACTTTGTTTTTTACAATTTTCACACGGCAACTGTTACCGATAATTTCGCCACCACTTTTGATAGCTTCAATGCGGCGAATATCTAGTCTAATCGTCGCATAAAATTTTAGGGCACGTCCCCCAGAAGTAACTTCAGGATTACCATACATTACTCCAACTTTCTCACGTAGCTGATTGATGAAAATAACCGCGCAATCGTTTTTGCTGAGAACTCCAGCAATTTTGCGCATGGCTTTGCTCATTAGTCTGGCTTGCAAACCGACTGAAGCATCTCCCATTTCTCCATCTAATTCCGCCTGAGGCACTAAAGCGGCAACGCTATCGACAACAATCAAACTGACACCGCCTGAACTCGCTAGCATCTCAACAATTTCAAGAGCTTGTTCGCCATTATCTGGTTGTGAAAGAATTAATTCGTTAATATCGACGCCTAACTTTTTAGCGTAAACGGGATCAATCGCGTGTTCAGCATCAATAAATGCTGCTCGAGCACCATTTTTTTGACATTCAGCAATAGCATGCAGTGCGAGAGTGGTTTTGCCACTACTCTCTGGACCAAATATTTCAATAATTCGTCCTTTTGGATAGCCGCCTACACCTAAAGCTTCATCGATAAGTAACGATCCAGAGGAGATGGCATCAACATCTACCGCTTCTCTATCACCTAAGCGCATAATTGCACCTTTCCCGTACAATTTTTGAATTTGTTTTAATGTTTCGTCTAGTGTATCAGCGGAAATATTCCCTTTATCTTTTGCCATAAAAAATCTCCTTCTATCTAACAAATAGGTGTCCTAATTATTTTTTGTCCAAACAATTATTGTCTTGCAACATTATTTTTTGTAGTTGCATGAGAGCAAGAGTAATGCTCTGTTGTTGAATTTTATTTCTGTCGCCTTCTAACTGATAACTAAATACTTTTGTTTGATTTCGATAGGATATGCCTATATATATCTCTCCGACTTGTTTGTTTTCCATGGCGTCAGGTCCAGCGTTACCCGTAAAAGAAACGCAACAACTGACATTGAGAATTCTTTTACCATTTTCGGCCATTGCTTCAGCAACTTGCTTAGAAACAACACCATACTTTTGAATTAAATCATTTTCAATTTCTAGAAGATGTTGCTTTGTTTCTGTTGCATAAGCAACTAGACCACCTTTATAAAATTTGGATGCTCCAGCAACAGCGGTTATCTCTTTGGCGAACAAACCGCCAGTAAATGATTCTACAGATCCGAGTGTCTGACCTGTTTTGCAAAATATCTGATGAATGTCCTTTATTTCAACCATTATTTTTTGTCATCCGATAATACATGTTTGTTTTGTACGATATAAACAGCTCCTGAAAACAAAGAAGCGGCAGTTGCTAAATACACGAGAATATCAACAATGTGAAGACCTTTCGGCCAACCACTATCAAAATAATTAAACGGAAAACCATTTAGTAAAATGCCGCCGATGGCAATCATTTGCAAAACGGTTTTTAATTTGCCAAAGCCATTAGCAGCAATGACAATATCTTTTTTTGCGGCGATTAAACGCAAAGCATCAACGATAATGTCTCGCACGATTAGGAGCATCGCACACCACATATTAAAACTGAGTACGGTATCAGCGTTGGGAATATAGGGAGCGAAGATGCTCGGTGCTATTAAAAAAATAACTAAAGAGTTGATGAGCAATTTGTCCGCCACTGGATCGATAAATTTACCTAAATCAGTAACTTGATGATTTTTTCTTGCTAGATAACCATCGAGATAATCCGATAAACAAGCGATAACAAAGAAAATGAAAACTATAAAGAAAACTAAATTAATGCCCGTATTACCTAACTCAATAGTTTGCCAGTCAGGAATCAAATATAGGATAAAAAGAACAACGATTACTACAGCTATAGAAGCAATGCGAGCAAATGTTATTTTAGTCGGTAAATTCATTTAATTTTCTCCTTGGTGAGTGTCCGGTCCTATAAGCCATGTTCTGTTTTGACAATCATTTATCTAGGTGCTACCTACAAGGATTGATTCAGTTTTCTTTCCTTATCTCCCCTACCAAATTTGGGTTTCTCGCTTGTGGGGTTTACCGCGTTCCACTTTATTATTTCTAATAAACTACGTCACTGTGGCACTTTCAGGGATTTGACCATGGTTTCCTTTAGGTTTCTTCCCGCCGTTATGCACTCCTGCATACCTAGCGTTATTTTTTCCGCTAGCACAATCACTACGAGCATCGCAGCTCGTGCGAGCATGGACTTTCCTCTACTACTGCAGCGATTGTCCGGACCGGATATTACTTAATTGTATTGGGATTAAATCCATGATTCCATAGATATTTTTCAAGAGCGTTAATTCTTCTGACCAAATCGATATTGTCAGTGGTAACGTTATCGCTAGATTTGATGTTGGTAAAGCGGGCTTTGTATTTTTCTAATTCTACTTCCATAAGGCGCTTTGTATTTTCTAATGTCTTTACTTTTTCTATCAATGAATTGTATTCGTTCTCGGAGATAATGACATTAGCTTCTGCTGTAACATAATCCTTTAGAACAATATCGAGAAAACGATCTACTTCTTCTGCATTGTAAGCATTATCGCTCTCAAGAGGAAAAGTCTGTTCAAGAATAGCCTTGGAATTTAGAAAAAGTTTTACTGCCATAAAAAATCACTTTCTTATATAATATAGAAGAAAACACTACAATTCAATCTTTTTTCTTTGGAAAAAAGCGTAAAAAGTGATACATTAGTTCAGATTTTATGAAAAAATTTAACAGGTTATTGAAAGGTCACAAGTCGCTGGTATTTCTAGATTTCGAAGGAACGCAGTTTTCACACGAAATGATTGCCATCGGTGCGTTGCACGCCACAATAGATAGTCGTGGGTTCATAAAAAAGACCAAAAAACCTTTTAAAATTTATGTTAAGCCACACAATCGCGTGGGAAAATTTGTCACTGATTTAACTGGCATAACTGATGATATGTTAAAAGAGAAGGGTGTTTCTTTCCAAACCGCTATGAATGATTTAAAAAAATATTGTGGTTTGTCTTTTAAAAAATCATCATTTATCACTTTTGGAAATCACGACATGAGAATTCTTTCTTCTTCGGCTTCATATAGCTTTGATTTTCCAAAAGATATCGTTCAAAACATCCAAAAAAACTATATCGATTTTAGTGCTTTTATCAACGAATTTATGAAAGATGAAAAGGGTAACTCTTTATCCCTAGTTAAATATTGCGAGGCTTTTGGTGTCAAAGAAGCTGGACCTGCTCACGACCCTGCTGTCGATGCTCAAAACTTAGCGTGGCTCTACGATGCCTCTATGCGCAACACCAATCTTTTAATGGAAGAGTATAAAAAAGTTTTGAGAAACTTTAATCATTTTCCCGAACCGGTTAGTAAAATGGTTAGAAAACTTGCCGATGGAGAAGATGTAACTTATCTGGAATTTGAAGATTCGTTGAAGAAATACTTAGCATAAAATGAAATATCCTAATGGTAAAAAGTATATAAAAAATCAAAAAGACGATACTGAAGAGAAAGGCAACGTTCGTTCCCTTTTAAACGCAGCAAATCGAGGAATGTCTTTGGAAGAAGATATCAATGTCTCTAACGAATACTACAAAAACAAAGGGATTGCTTTAATCAACAAAAGACCAACACCCATCAATATCGTTAAAGTAAACTACAATCAAGGTGCGAGAATTACCGATGCTTATTTTGAAAGACAATCAACAACAGATTATAATGGTGTTTATCGCGGTAGATATATCGATTTTGAAGCTAAAAATACCAAATCCTCAACCTCTTTTCCTTTGAGCAACATCGGCAAGCATCAAATTGAGCATTTAAAAAATGTTCTGAAGCAGGATGGCATTGCCTTTTTTATCATCTGCTTTCAAACAAAAAATGAAATCTATTTGTTAGATGCCTCCTTAGTTATTGAATACTATGAACATGGAAAAAGAAAATCTATTCCCTATGAGGTGTTTAAAGAAAAGGGCGTTTTAATTAAACAAGACTATCTACCGCGCCTGCACTACATTGATGCAGTAAATGCTCTATATTTCAAATAGCTATTTTGCGTTTTTATTGTTATATACGCAGATTTCTTTTATTTCACATGAAGTACATTTTGGGTTTCTTGCCGTGCAATAAGTTCGACCAAAATGAATTAACTGATGATGAGATTTAATCCATCTATTTTCAGGAATTACTTTTTTTAATTTCTTTTCGACTTTGAGAGAATCATCATCTTCGTTAGCTAAATTTAATCTTTTGGCAATTCTTAAAATATGGGTATCAACGGGTAAATCAGGAATTCCAAATAGTTCCGTACGAATCACACCGGCGGTTTTGTTGCCCACTCCTGGCAGGCTCATCAATAAGGTTTTATCTGAGGGAACTTTATAATCAAAACGATTAATTAAATCGTTAACAATACCTTTAATATTTTTGGCTTTTGTTTTATATAAACCGATTTGTTTAATGATGTTTTCAATATCAATTAAAGGGGCTTTTTGCAAAGCCTCAAGACTCTGATATTTCGAAAACAGGAGGGACGTGACTTCGTTTACAGCTTTATCGGTCGTTTGAGAAGAAAGCATTACCGCGATGACGAGTTCATAATCTTTAACGTATAAAAGTTCACAACGAGCAGTTGGAAAAAGTTCGTCCAAATAATCTAAAATATTTTGAATTTTATTTTTCATCGTCGTCAAGCCAAGGAGTTTTAGCGATGCGAATTGTTTCCGCTAAATTAGTGGACCAGTCATCTCTAATAACTGTTTTGCCTTCGCTTTCTAATTCGTCCCTTTTGGCCCACGATAAAAGAACTTTATCGACAGACCTTAATGATTTTTTGCCTTTGCTCAAAGCTTCTTTTAAAGCGTCGATTATTACTTCGTCTGAATAGCCAAGCGTTACCCATTCTCTAATTCTAGAAATTTCTAAGGGCGATAAAGTACGACCTAGTTCGTCTTGAAAACTTTTGAAAATGTTATTCAATTCACGATTGATTTTTTCATTTTTATTAACAGTGTTTTCCTTAGAAATGCTAATTTGAAATTCACTATATAATTTTTCCTTTAAAGGTTTTAAAGTCGTGACAGTCTTACCATTAACAGTCGTATATTCTAGATAACCTTGTGTCAATAAATCCGCGATTAAGGAATCGATTTTTTTAACATCTAGAGACATTTTTAACGACAATAAATCTGCGGTAATAAAAGGATTGCCTTGTGAAAGAAGATGATCAATCATCATAATAATCACTAGTTGGCTTTCGCTAATTTTTAATTTTTTGTAGTTTTCTAAGAGTAAAAAACGAAAATCAATTGCTTCGGTAATCATGTGTATTATTACTTTATCACACCTACTAAGTTTGCTATAGCAAATTGTTCAAATATTTTATTTTTTTCTTCTTGATCAACTTTTGAATCGTCTATTTTTTCTAGTTCAGTTCTAATTTTTGCGTCAGTAATGTTTTTTAACAAAAATTGATTTTCAATCATCGCTTTCATCAAATGTTCATCAATTTTGAGATGATACATCAATTTAAATCTTATAGCTCTTAAAATTCTTAATGGGTCTTCTTTGATTCTTAAATAAGGATTACCAATCATCCGCAAACGGCGATTTTTCAAATCGTTTAATCCATTACAAAAGTCATATATTTCTAAATTTTTGTCTAGGTAAAGAGCGTTGATAGTAAAATCCCTTCTTGCGTAATCGCTCTTTAAATCTTTGACAAAAACAATATGACTGGGGTGGCGACCATCTAGATATGAGGATTCTTTTCTCAGGGTTGTGATATCAAACTTTATCCCTTCTTTTGTTACATGCTTTAAAGAACCAAAGTGTTTGAAAGTATCGTCAGCTTCTAAAAAAGACAAGATTTCATCTGGAGTAGCATCGCTCACTGCATCCATATCCGTTAAAGGCAAGTTAAGTAAATAATCTCGAACTGTGCCTCCAACAAGATAAAGATTAAAACCGTGAGATAAAAATAAGTCCGCTAGGTTTTGAAATATAATAATTTTTGAATCCATAAGCTTATTTTACTCATTTCTAACTACCAATCCAAAATAAAAGAAAACTAGATAAGGTCATTGACAAAATTCTTCATTCGCTTAAACTATCTTAATTAAAATATTTTTCTATAAAAATACCCACATCGATAACGTCAATGTGGGTTATAAATGAATAGTCTTAATGGCACATTAATCTAAACAAATATTTGTTGTCGTTTTTGATTTCGACTTATTTATTAAGTTCGTTTTTTAATTTTTTGGAAAGTCTGAAACCAACTGTACGACTTTTATCAATCTTTATTGGAGTATGTTTTTTGGGATGTGTACCCTTCCGTTCCTTGCGTTTTTTAGGTGTGAAGACACCAAAATTTGTTATGTTAACTTCTCTTCCTTCGAGCAAAGCGTTTTCGATTTCGCCAAAAACCAAATCAATAGCGGTTCTGGCGTCTTTTTTCGAAAAATGACCTTTTTCAGCGACGAGTTGCACTAAATCTTTCCGATTAAATTTATTCATTTGCGACACTTCCTTTCACATCGATAGTTTAACTAAAAAAAGCCACTTTATCAATTGTAGATTTTTTGACTTTGATTTGACGACATCAGTATAAAATGTAATTTGATATACCTATTTAATTGTCGATTCACGTTTTTTCAAAATGATACGAATGGGGGTTCCTTCAAAATTAAAGGTTTCTCTCAAACGGTTTTCTATATATCTTTCATAAGAAAAATGCATAAAGTTGGGATCGTTGACAAATAGAACAATAGTTGGTGGAGCAACACTGACTTGAGAAGCGTACAATATCTTCAATCTTCCACCATTGAAGTTGGGAGCTTCGTTCATGAGTTGTGCGTCTTGTATCACTCTATTTAATGAGCTGGTTTTAATGCGAGTGTAGTAGGCTTTATGTACCATATCTAGAGTATCAAACAAGATATCGATTCTTTGTTTTTTTAAAGCGGAAACAAAGCAAATAGGAGCATAATCTAAAAATCGATACTCATCTCGTATCATTTTTACAAAGCCTGACATAGTATTGGTGTCTTTTTCGACAACGTCCCATTTATTAACTACAATAATAATCGCTTTGTGTAATTCAGTAGCGTATTGAATAACGCGCTTGTCTTGTTCTACGACCCCTTGTTCACCATCGAGCACCAATAGGACAATTTCACTTCTTTCGATGGCTTTGAGAGCTCGGAGTGCTGAATATTTATCAATAGCTTCGTAAATCTTTCCTCTTTTCTTAAGACCAGCGGTATCAATGACTAAATACGATTGATTATTTCTTTTAAAAGGAGTGTCAATCGAATCTCTTGTCGTACCTGAAATATCACTGACAATAACTCTTTCCTGGTTTAATAAAGCGTTAGTTAAAGAAGATTTACCCACATTAGGCCTACCGATAATAGAAAAAGTAATTTGTTCTTCCTTTGGCTCCTCTTTGCCTTTTGGCAATAATTTAACAATTTCATTTAAAATGTCCCCAATCCCAATCCCGTGTTCTCCCGAGACGATATGAGGCTCTCCTAAACCAAGTTCGTAAAATTCATGAGCGTAGGAAATATGGGTGGCATCATCAATTTTATTAACCGCAAAAATTATTGGTTTATTAGCTTTTCTTAAAATATTAGTGATAATTCGATCGTCAGTTGTCACTCCTAGACGGCCGTCCGCGACAAATAAAATAATGTCTGCTTCTTCTATCGCAATTTCTGCTTGTATTCGAATTTGTTCTTGAAAAGGACGATTGGTAATTTCAATTCCACCAGTATCAATCAAAGAGAAACTATGACCAAACCACTCGCACTGTCCATATAAACGATCCCGAGTAATACCAGGAGCATCATCGACAATAGCGTGTCGTTCACCAATTATACGATTAAAAATTGTCGATTTACCGACATTGGGAGAACCGACAATCGCCACCACACCTTTTGCCATTATTTAATTTCCTCTAATTTTTTGTCGATAATGCCGTTGACAATCGCCACCACTTCATCAATCGATAAATCCGAAGTATCCAGATAGACAGCATCTTCCGCTTTTTTTAAAGGAGAAAAAGCCCGAGTGGAATCAATATGGTCTCTTCTTTGAACATCTTCAAAAATTTGTTCATAAGTACACGAAATACCTTTTTCTTGATTTTCCAAGTAGCGGCGTTTAGCCCTGGTTTCCACTGAAGCCACTTGAAATATTTTAACTTCAGCATTAGGTAAAACATATGTTCCAATATCTCTGCCATCCATGATTACTGAATCTTTCTCTGCCATTTTTCTTTGTAGTTTCACTAATGCTAGACGAATATCCTTGTAGGAAGCGATGTAAGAAACATTGCTAGAGACGTCTGTGCCTCTAATTGGTTTGCTAATATCGACGCCATTGCACAAAACAATCCCGTTCGGCTTTAATTCAATGTTGACTTCTGGAATCAGAGAAACACAAGCTTTTTCGTCTTGACAATCAACACCTTTTTCTAAACAGTACCAAGTAAAAGCGCGATACATCGCTCCAGTATCTATATAAGTGAAACCGCGCATAAGCGCGACTTTTTTAGCAATAGTAGATTTTCCAGCAGCAGCTGGTCCGTCGATAGCCACAGCAATTTTCACGCTCAGTTACCTCCGAAAGCGATAAAAGCAAAGATAAGGATGCCAATCAAAAGCAAAATTCCAACGATAACAAAAACAATAATACCAATGCTTCTTCTTGTCACAATGATTTCCCCAGTATTTTTTTGGGTTTCATCAATTTTTCCTACGACCTCGTCCAAAGGTAAAGTAGAAGTCGTATTCAAAGCTTCAGTAATCGTTCTTTCGTTGCGCGCTTTGATAACTTCTTCTTGTTGACTGTTGACTTTTATTTCATTAAGCGATTGACGATAATTTTTATATTTTTCTAATCTTGTTTCTTTCATGTTCGACCCGACTATGTATATTCTAATTGAATAAAAAGTATTTTTGTACATCAAAATAGTTATTTATTTTAATGAAAATAATACAAATATTAAAAGTATGTTCATGTACAAAAAATTGTTTTATTTTCTTTTTTGGAAAAATATTTTAAAACATTGAAAAAGACAAAAGAAATTGTCTATAATATCTTATATATCCAAGGAGGCATTAATCATGGCCAAGAAAAGAGTAGTAATTGATGCAAATGAATGCATTATGTGTGGTGCTTGCGTTGGCTCCTACCCAGATGATTTTGAATTCTCTGACGAAGGTGTAGCCATACCAATTACCGGCGAAGCAGATGAGGAGTCTGTTGATGTATGCCCAGTTGGTGCAATCTCTTTCGAAGAGTAAAATACAACAAAAAACTAGGTGGGACAAACGCCTAGTTTTTTTGTGTTTCAAATTTCATAAATAACAATCGTAGGCGCTTGTAAAACACGAAGGTAAAAAACACCACAAGCACATCTTTCAAAGCATTAAAAGGTACGCTGACCATTAACAAGAAATCAAATTGTAAATTCCTAATAGCCGGATTGACAGTCTGACACATGAGTAAAATAGCTTCTTTAGTTAGACCAGGATACAAAGCAACATATACGTCGAGCATGACAAATGTCGTTACAAAGGACGCGACTAGTATTTGAACAATCGTCGCGACTAAAAGAGAAACGAAAGCTCCTTTAAGATTATGCATTTTCTTATAGATGAAAGCAGCCGGTACGACAAACGCCACAGAATAGATAAAGTCTGCTAATTCACCTACTCCCGCAGTGGAAGTCATTGGTAATTTTACAATAGTTTTAATTAAAATAACTAAAAAACCAGAAAATGGGCCATAAGCAAAACCCGCAAAAAAGGCGGGCACTTCATCGAGATGAATTTTCAAAAAAGCTGGAAAAATAGGCAAAGAAAAATTTAAGAAGGGTATTGTGTATAAAACTATAGCAACCGCGGAAAAAACTGCTGTTCTCGCAATAAACCTAGTCGAGATTTCGTTGTTTCTGAAAAACATTTTGCTGATGAATTTTGCCAGTAAAATGACGAGTAACACTATAGCGATGGTATGGCGAATGGTATCGTATGTAATCATAAAAATAAAAGACCTCTTATCCAAGGCCAAAAAACTTACTTCTTTCATCCAGACTTTACTGTCGCCACTTGAATTGCACAAGTTCATGCCCTAAGGCTCGCGGGGTTTACCGCCGGTCGCTTTTCGCTACCCTGAAGTTATTTATATTGTATACCTTATGAGCAAAAAGCTTCAATGGAGTTTATCGTTAAAGTGGTCTATTTTTGATTTCGCTAAATGTTCGAGGATATTTTTTGCTAGTTTTTCTTGTTTTTTTGATAAAAATTAATGAACGGCTTTCCTTTGATTGTGGCAACACATCTTCATAAATATAATCAATCTTACAATTTAATTCCTTGAAAGCATCGATAGATTCATTAACCTCTTTTTCGAACCCTAGACCTTTCATAGCAATAAAACTTCCACCGACTTTAAGTAGAGGTACTGCTAATTCAATTAAAATACGTAGAGATGCGACTGCTCGAGCAGTGACAAACGAAAATTGTTCTCTATGGGTTTTAGCATAATCCTCGGCTCTTTCATTGATGACCGTGAGATTTTCTAAATTGTTCTTTTCAGCATATAATTTGATAAATTCTACCTTCTTAGTTGTGCTATCAAGAGCATAAACACGACTATTTGGAGAAAGAATAGCTAAAACGACACTGGGAAACCCTGCTCCAGATCCAATGTCTAAGATATCTTGGTTTTCCAATCGATTGTCGAGCAACAAAAGAGCACTGTCAAAAATCATTTTTTCCACAAATGTTTCTTCATCTTTGATAGCGGTTAAATTAAATTGTTCATTAGTTTTTAAAACATGGTACATGAAATCCCATAACTTTGCTAATTGGGATTCAGAACATCTAATCGAACGCTTTTCTAATTCTTCAATAAAACTACTCTTGTTCATTTTGCACCTTCTTTATATTAAAAATTAAAACGCTGATATCACTAGGATTGACCCCAGAAATGCGAGAGGCTTGTCCAATAGTTAGTGGTTTAATTTTGTCCATTCTCTGTCTCGCTTCTAGTGCCAAACCATTCATGTTTAAAAAATCCATATCTTTAGGTATTTTCATTTCTTCTAGTTTTGCCATGTTTTTTGCTTCTCTAATCTGCTTAGCAATATAGCCTTCGTATTTTGCCAATATTTCAATTTCTTCCATGGTATCTTCATCCGCATCAATACTTTTTAAAGCGGGAATAAATTTAATTATATCGATATATCTTACTCTCGGTCTTTTCAATAATTCAAAAGCCTGTATGCCCCCAGTAAGTTCTTTTGAATTGATACTCTTCAAATATTTATTAACCTCTTTTTTAGTTCCTAGATATGTGGATTTTAATACTTCAACAGCCTGATCAATGTCGCTAATTTTTTTAGAAAATTTACGATATCTTTCTTCGCTAATTAAACCAATTTTATAACCGATTTCCGTTAGTCTAATATCGGCATTATCGTGTCTTAAAATTAAACGAAATTCCGCACGAGAAGACATTAGTCGATATGGTTCTTCTGTTCCTTTGGTAACTAAATCATCGATCATGACGCCTATATATGCTTGATCTCTTCTCAAAACTAAAGGCTCTTTACCATCAATTTTTAAACACGCATTAATCCCTGCAATAAGCCCTAAACCCGCTGCTTCTTCATATCCAGAAGTACCACATATTTGTCCGGCAACATATAAGCCTGGCCATTTTTTCATTTCCAAAGAAGGACCGTATTCTTCAGTCTTAACAGCATCGTATTCAATCGCGTAAGCATATTTCAAAAACACGGCATTTTCAAATCCTGGTAACGAACGAACCATTTCTTCTTGCACGTCTTTTGGCATGGAAGTGGCAAACCCTTGTATGTAGATGGAGTCGGTGTGTCTCGATTCTGGTTCTAAGAATAATTGATGTCTCTCTTTATCGGCAAAAGTGACGATTTTAGATTCGATAGAAGGACAATATCGTGGCCCAATTCCGGTCACTAAACCACCATACAAAGCCGAGTCTTCAAGATGTTCTCTGATAATTTCATGAGTTTTAGGAGTCGTATATATCAAATAGCACAGTTCCTGTTGATCAAGAGGAATGAACTCCTCTGTCTCATAAGAAAAAGCTAGTTTTTGATCCATCCCCGGTTGAGGGGTAGCTCTGCTAAAGTCAATAGAATCTCTCTTGATTCTCGGAGGGGTGCCTGTTTTTAATCTTATTGTTTCGATACCGATACTCCTTAAAAATGGTGCTAAACCTAAAGAAGGTTCTTCTCCGTCAGGACCTTCATCTTTAACTTCATGTCCATAAAAAATCTGGCTTTCCATGTAGGTTCCAGTCGTTAAAATTGTCGCTTTAGAAGATAGACGGGTCCCGTCTTTTAGCACTACACCAGCAATTTTACGATCCTCGCATATTAAAGAGATAACCATGCCTTCTTTCACCGTTAAATTATCTGTTGATAAGGCTAGTTTTTGCATATATAGAGGATATCCTTTTTTATCTTGTTGTGCTCTTAAGCATCTCACGCCTGGTCCTTTTCCAGTGTTAAGCATTTTCATCTGTAAATAATGATGATCTGCGGCTTTTCCCATCATTCCGCCTAAAGCATCAATTTCTCTCACAACTATCCCTTTAGCGGAACCTCCTATCGAAGGATTGCAAGGCATATTTCCCATCATTTTGATATTTGAAGTGACGAGCAAGGTTTTTTTGTTTAAATGTGCAGCAGCAAAAGCGGCTTCTAGGCCAGCGTGTCCCCCACCCACAACAATGACATCATAATCAGTCATTAACCAACACTTCCTTCCATATCCATTTTGATAAGTTGATTTAATTCTACGGCATACTCCATCGGTAATTCTCTCGAAAACGGTTCGATAAAGCCCATAATAATCATTTGCGTCGCATCATGTTCAGATATACCGCGCGACATCAAATAGAAGAGTTGTTCTTCTGATATCTTACTAACGGTAGCCTCATGTTCGATAAATGAAGTATTATTTCTTACCTCATTATTGGGGATAGTATCACTCTGCGACTCTTTATCTAAAATCAAAGTATCACACTCGACATGACTGCGGCAATTTTGAGCATTTCGATGATGCCTAACTGTCCCACGATAATTAGCAACTCCCCCATTTCTAACGATTGATTTAGAAATAATTGTCGAAGAAGTATTGCTCGCCAAATGAATCATTCTAGCTCCTGCATCTTGGTATTGACCTTTGCCCGCAACGGCGATTGAAATACACGTTCCTTTTGCACCCGTGCCCGCTAAAATACAAGCGGGATATTTCATGTTTAATTGCGAACCAATATTTCCATCAATCCACTCCATAGAAGCGTTTTCATAACACATAGCTCTTTTGGTAACTAAATTGACAATATTTGTGCTCCAATTTTGTACGGTTGAATAACGACATTTAGCGTCTTTAAGAACGATGATTTCTACGACAGCGGCGTGCAGCGATTCTTTGCTATATATCGGGGCCGTGCATCCTTCTACATAGTGAACATCAGCCCCTTCATCGACAATAATTAACGTTCTTTCGAACTGTCCAGTTTTTTCATTATTAATGCGAAAATAAGACTGTAATGGTTTATCTAAATGAACGCCTTTTGGCACATAAATAAACGAGCCTCCCGACCAAACCGCTCCATTTAAAGCCGAAAATTTATTATCGGCAAAAGGAACCACTTTACCGAAGTATTTTTTGAACAGTTCAGGATATAATTTTAAGGCGGTGTCAGTGGAAAGAAAAATGACGCCTTTTTCTTCAATTTCCTTGAGCATATTGTGGTAAATCACTTCTGATTCATATTGAGTGGAAACCCCGGCTAAAAATTTTTGTTCCGCTTCAGGGATACCTAATTTTTCAAAAGTTCTTTTTATAGTTTCAGGCACGTCCTCCCACCTCTGTGCTTCCTTATTAACTAGACGAGTAAAGTAGGTATAGGAATCGAAATCCAAATTAGTCAAGTCTGGACCAAAGTTTGGAAGGGGAATTTTTTTAAAAGCTTTATAACTTTTTAGACGATATTCGAGCATCCATTCCGGTTCATTTTTTAGTTCGGAAATTTGTCTAACAATATCTTCATTCAAACCGACATCTGTTTTTAAAATAGAGACGTCTTCGTCTTTAAACCCGTATTTATAATCTTCTTGAAACTTAACATCTTTTTTTGACATTTTATTTGTCCTTTAAAATTTCTTTCGCCGCTACCCAGCTAGATACCGCGCAATTGATTCTAGCGGCTTGTTTGCTGGTGTTGATAAAAACAATCGCCTCTTCTAAAAGAGTCTCATCAAACTCTTCTTCCCTAACCATTTTTTGAAAAGCGTCAATAATTTTTAAGCCTTCTTTTATGTCTTTGTTTTTTAACAAATCACACATGATATCTGTTGAAGAAGTGGAAATCGAGCAAGCTACACCATCAAAACACGCGTCGATTATTTTTTGATTTTCTATAAGCAAAAAGATATCTAAATCATCGATGCAATTTTCGGTGTGAGTATGGATTTTTTCATAACCTTCTTTTTCTGGCTGACGTTTATTCGTAGGATTAGAATAATGGTCCATGATGATTTGTCTCATCATTTCATTAGTCATTGAAATACGCATCTAAAATATCTCCTCCATTTATCAAGGCGTCGACGAATACATCGATTTCTTCTTTGGTTGTGTATAGATATGTCGACATCCGACAAGTCGCTTTAGTTTTTAAGAAATTATCCAAGAGTTTAGCGCAGTGCTCTCCAGAGCGAATGGCGATTCCTTTATAATTTAATAAAGTCGATTCGTCTTGTGCAAAAACATTTTTAACATTAAAAGTAATAATGCTTCCATTAGAATCTTTGTTGTAAATAATAATGTTGTCTTTTCCTTCTAATTTGTCGAGGGCGTATCTAAATAGTTCCTTTCCATGTTTGTCGATATTGTCAATTCCTATTGATTGAATAAAATCCACCGCAGCTTTAAAACCCAGAATACCCGCGACATTTTGCGTTCCCGCTTCAAATTTGTAAGGTGGTAAACGATAATCAACTTTTCCCTCTTTAACAAAAGTTGAATTCATATTACCTCCAGATATCAATGGATCCATATCCATCAAGAGTTCATATTTTCCAATCAACGCTCCAATACCTGTTGGTCCACACATCTTGTGAGCGGAAAAAGCTAAAAAATCAACATTTAAATCTTTAAAATCAGTAGAGATATGAGGAACAGATTGCGCGCCATCCACTACCATAATTGCACCATATTCATGTGCAATTTTTCCGAGAGATTTAACATCGGCTTGATAACCTAAAACATTGCTGATATGCGCAATAGATACGATTTTAGTCTTGGGCGAAGTTACCTTTAATAAGTTTTCACTAGTTATCCTACCTTCATCATCTAAAGGAATATACTTGATTTTGGCACCAGTTAAATCGGCAATCCTAAACCAAGGTAAAATGTTAGAAGCGTGTTCAGAATAAGACAAAATTATTTCATCATCTTTTTTAAGATTTTTTAAACCATAACCATACGCTACCATATTTAAAGCGGTAGTCGCTCCATCAGTAAAAACTACTTCATTAGGTGAACAGTTGATAAATTTGGCTACTGTTTTTCTAGCTTCTTCAACTTTTAAATCTATTTGATAAGATAAATCGTAATCGCCTCTTAAAGGATTGCTGTTATATTTTGTGTAGTAAGACATTTCAGCATCAATAACACATTGTGGTTTAAAAGTTGTCGAGCAATTATCTAAATATACCAATGGTTTATTTTGCATCTTGATATCCTTACTAAGCATAGGGAATTGTTTTCTAATTTCGTAAACGTCGTACATTTTACATTCTCCCTTCAATCAGAGAAGAAATATGGTTTTTAGTTTCTTCTTCTTTAAAACCTAAAAGTATTGGCTTTAAATACCCTAGTGTAATTAATTCTTTTGCTTCTGTTTCAGACAAACCGCGTGAAGTTAAATAAAATAAGTGTTCGTCGTTTATTTTTCCCACCACCGCAGCGTGATTAGCTTCAACTTCGTTTTCGTCAATTTTTAGAATTGGTTTAGCAATAGCCTTGTTGTCTTTGTCAAATACCATAATTTTAGCGGTTTGTTGTGTCTTGGATTCAATAGATCCTTTTAAAATGTGAGATGTACCAGAAAATACTAAGCTCGCTGTATCCTTGCACACGCCATAACATTCGACTTTGCCATGAGTTTTTGGTTTAGTGTGTACAAGGGAAATATCTATTTTTTTATAATCTGACAAAGCCGCAAGAGAAGCTACTTTAAACGAACCAGTGGCAAATTCATCCGCTAAATTAATAAGGCAGTTAAAATCGCTATTGTTTTCTGAAAAATCAGCAAAATAACCACTTAATTCACCATTTTTCTTTATGGTGATATTAATTTTATTTTTAAGTGTTTTCTCTTCTCCAAGCAAAGATAATGTCAAAGAACTATCATCGCTAATGACGATATTAATCTCTTCAATATTTGCGAGATTGTCGACAAAAATATCGCAAAGAGAATTAACCTCTAATTCGATATTTATCTTTTTATTTAATAGCTTTAAACCATCGACAATATAATCACCGTCAGTAATTAAGTTGCTCACATTATTTAGCGATATTCTCTCCATAATGAGTTTAATTCACACCTTCTTTACAGCACATAAACCAATAGAAATAGTATTCATTTCTTGTTGTTCTTTCTCGATTTCAATACCTAGTTCGGTCTTGATAAATTCATATCCTGTTTGGTCTATACGTTTAAATATTTCTGGACCACCATCTAATACGATTCGACCGTTAATCATCACCACGGTTCTAGTCGGTTTGATTAAATCATATAATCTTGCGTAGTGAGAAATGATTAAAAATCCCCGACCTTTTTCTTGCTCTTTTTTAATGACATCAGCGACCACTTGCATAGCGTCAACATCAAGTCCAGAATCTATTTCGTCTAGCAAAGCAATTTTTGGTTCCAATATCTTCATCTGAAATATTTCGTTTCTTTTCTTTTCACCACCTGAAAAACCTTCATTTAACGATCTAGTTGCTAAATCAAAGGGAATTTTTAGTTCTTTGGTCGTTTGGTCTATTAATTTATAAAAGTTGTAAGTAGAAATGGGCTTTTCTCTTCTAGCGTTAAGTGCGGCCTTTAAAAAATCAGAATTGATTACACCGGGAATTTCGCTCGGTGATTGCATACCTAAAAATATACCTAACTTTGAGCGTTCGTCAGTAGGAATAGACAAGATGTCTTGATCATCAAAAATCACACTTCCTTCCGTTACTGTGTATCTAGGATGTCCCATGATAACATTAAATAGAGTTGATTTGCCATGTCCGTTGGGACCGAGCAGAGCAACAGTTTCACCTTCTCTGATAGTTAGGTCGACACCATTCAATATTTTTTTGCCTTCAGCTTCGGCGTGTAAATTAATAATTTTTAGAACTGACATATTGAATACCTCAAATTCCGTGGTTATTTTACAAAAGCCTCACCAGTAAGGCAAATGATACGATAATTTTTGTATTTGCTATGAATAATTATCTCGACTAAATTGCACATTTCTTCACAAACTTGTTGCATATAAAAATTAGAATGTTTATAATATTCGCGCTGTTAATTGAAAAAGGAGAGTTAAAATGAAGAAGAGTAAACTATCAATTACACTAGTTACTGGCTTCATTGCGGCAATGGCAATGGCCGCATGTGATTCTGTGACAGCATCTAAAAATGCACTCGTAACCTTTACTCCCTATGGAAGTGAAGAAAAGGTCGTTCTCATTACAGATGATGTTTACAATTCATATCGTGGTACAAGCAGTGGTATTACTAAATTTTATGACAAAATTTTGGAAGTTTTAATCCGTTACGAATTCAAAGAAAAGAATTTTGATAAAGGGGAATTAAAATATTCTGAAATTGAAAGTTGGGCTAAAAACCAAGTTAATGATCAAAAAGATAAAGCAAGAACTGCTGCCAAAAACAATGAAGGAACTACTTACGACGAAGAATGGAAAGACATTCTCGACGGCAATGGTGTTAAAGATGAAAAGGGTTTGTTAGAAAAATTCATCTACGACAAAGAAAAAGAGGTTATAAAAAACTGGTACGCAGACAACGCTGAAAATGCTGCCGCCCTTAAGGAAGAATTTTTAGGTGTTAAAGCTGATGGCAGTGCTGTAGCGAGTGACGTTAAAGCCGCTATGCCCTACCATATCCGCCATATTTTGATAAAAGTTGAAGAAGCAAGTGATACTGCGAAGAAATTTTACAAAGGAACGGTCAGTGAAACCCAAGCCAAACTTCTCTACGATACCGTTTCGACTTTAGCTGAAGGCCAATATACCTTCTCTGAAGTGGCGAAAAACTATAGCGAAGACACTTCTAATGTCAGTGGTGGCGATGTTGGTATCGTTACTAATACTGCCACATCTGGCGCTTTAGGAATGGTCAATGAATTTCAACTAGGTTTATACGCCTACGATAATCTATATAACGCTGATAATGTGGCGAGTCCTGCTGCTAACACAATTAAAGCAGGTTTAGGCATCACTGCCAATGTTACCAATGCTTTAGCTAATAATATTACAGAAGTTCCTTATGAAGCTTTTGTCAATATGAGAGATTATGCTGAAGTAACTGCTG
This sequence comes from Erysipelotrichaceae bacterium, assembly GCA_012837435.1. GTDB lineage: Bacteria > Bacillota_I > Bacilli_A > RFN20 > CAG-826 > RUG14515. Next base: position 8,003 of record DURD01000010.1, on the reverse strand, counting down.
ACAAAGAAGGCAATAAACTTGCTGATGGTAGCGCCTCTCTCTATCCACGCAATATCATTTGGAATAAATATTTCAATTTGCATGATGTATTTGTCATCAAAAACGTTAAAAAAGCTCCGTATGTTGGTTTGCTAAATCCAAAAGATGAATTTGCAACCGACAGTCTAGTTAGCAATGTACCATACGATGCTACATTACCAAGATTCAATGCCAATGGTTATTTGGTCGATGAAAAAGGCAATGTCATCGTTGGAGTTCGCAGCCAATATGGTATTCACTTAATGGTTATCGAAAAATCCATGTATGAGTACGCTAGTTTATCTCAGTACTACGATACGAAATTACCAGGAGATGAAGGTTACAACGAAGATTCATATGTCGGTTATGTACAATCCCATAAAGTTGAAGATTATAAAAAGCGTGCCGATGAAGTGAAGAACAAAATTTCTTCTTTCGATGCAACGTATGATTATCGTCTATATCAATACCTTACTGACAAAGTTACAATTTCTTTCACTGGACCAGCAGAAGGCCTAGATGAAAAAATTGATGCTTACATCGCCGCTACAAAATCCAACAATGCCTATAAACAAGAAGATGGTTTGTTCAAATCATGGAGAACATACACTGAACTTTTAGCCAAACAAGAATACGATCGCAGCGTTCAATATACGACATACAATGGTCTGACTGGCGCTCCCTCACCAATATTAACTCGTCTTGTTCCTGAAAAGATTGCTGATGATTTCTTCAAATTATACAACGATCCCTCTGCTCCAGGCATGGATGCCATCTATAAAGAATTTGCGGAAGGAGGAGATTATTACTACTATGCGTAAAAATAACGTTATTAAATTATCGGTTATCGCTCTACTAAGCGCCTTTGCACTAACTGCTTGCGATAGTGAAATTATTGCCAAACCTACTGGATATGACGACAACTCTCCGGTCGTTAAAGTAGATGATGGAAGTAAAGAAATTTACAATAACACTTTTACTGATATCTATGATTCAATCCGATCTGGCAGCCTAGCCACCAACGTCTTGGATCAACTACTCTATCAATATTCTGTGAGTGTTTTCGGCAATTACAATGCCGTAACCGCTAGTAAAATTTCTGATAATCCTTACGGCGAGACCACGTTGAAGGCGGCTGTCAATGGTTTAGATTCCAAAGATAACCCCACAAGCGGTAACGCTGTTACAAAAGAATTTATCAAATCGCACAGTGCCTATTGGACAAAAAACAAAGCTGGCAATCGTGTCAACGATCAATATCAAGAAGTTGAAGAAAACGCCGATCCATCTTTGTCCGAGTACGCACGCCTAAACAATAAATGGAAAACGATAGAAAAACGTATCGCTGAAAAATTTTATGCTGCTATTTCTACGGGCTCATATAGCGATAGAAACATCTTTGAAGAAGAAAGATATATGCGTTCTTTAGCCGCCTCTGTAGAAAATAACATCGCTGTTTTAAACGAAGCTACTCCTCTGTTTAAAGGTATCTTGACTTCAAAAGTCGAAGACTTTGATGTTTTCAATGTTCAAACCGAAGATATCAATGGTTCACAAGACTATATTCTTCACCGTGAAAACTATCAGAGCAATGCGGCTCTAGATGCTAATGAAAATCCTAATCAAGACGCTACTTTTGTCGAAGATAACTATATCCCTGACATTTATCGTCAACTACTCGTGGAACAATACATCCTCGATAAATCCTACGATACATTAGGACGTACTTCTGCTAGACATATTAACGTTTTATCCATTACTAAAAATACTAACTACTCAAAAGGTGCTGTCAACTTAATGAATAATTTTATTAAGACCAAAATATTCGACAACGCTCGCGCTGACAATATTACGTTGGATTCTTTTAAAGTTGTTTCTAATGCTTGGATTGGCACATTCATGTCAGAGGCTGATTATAACGCTACTGAAGAATACCAATTGATGAAAGGCGCCGTCCCAGAATACGAAGTTGTGGGCGTTAATCCATATTTCAAAGGTACGAGTTACGGAGATATGATGGAGGAGATTGAAAAGATTAATGATAATCCAAACCTCTCTCAACACGAAAATGCTTATACAGGCACTAACGCTTATACTTGGGAAGTCGGAAGAGATATCAAAATTCGCGAATTGCAATTAGAAGACTACACGTTCACTGGTTGGTATGTTAAATCTGTCGGTGTTTCTGATTTGCCAACTTCTATCAAAAATCAATTATTTGATATTAACGTGGCCAACGCTTTAGATGGAGACGCCTGCGTTGAATACACCTTTGATGGTGGATGGAAAACCAACGAAAGTATTGATAATCAAGGTAGCATCATCGATGTTGTTGGTAAAATTAAGAATCAATTTTTCTTAAGAAATACCAGCAGAATTAAGGGTAACCCAGTCGAAAGCGATATCTTGCTTGAAGATGGTAACAATTATTACATCGTTTTAGTTGAAGATGCTATTAAGAGTAAAAACTTAAATAAAGCCAACTACACTGATGCTAATGCTGAAAAATTGGACACTCTTGAAAACTATATCAACGAAATCGTCCAAATAGTTGCAGACAACGAAACCTATAAGAATTTGTCTAAAAAGCACTGGCTCAAAGAAATGAATCTTGAATATCATGACCAAGTGATTTATGACTACTTCAAGGAATCTTTCCCAGACCTCTTTGAAGATTAATCAACTAACACAAAGGAGACCTAGAAAGTCTCCTTTTTTGTGATATAATATCCTCGCGACAAGAAGGTTATATACTTATGGAAAAAGATGTATTTTGTAAAATCGTTGATGGCGAGATACCGTGCTACAAATTATTTGAAGACAGTGATGTTTTAGCGTTTTTAGATATCGCACAAGTGACAAAAGGTCACGCTCTAGTCATTCCCAAAAAACATTATGACAATTTTCTTTCTACTCCCGATAAAATCATGCATAAGGTATTTGATGTCGCCCAACGAATTGGTCAAATTGACATTCAATTTTTAGGGGCAAAAGGGGTTAATATTTTAACTAATTGTTATGAAATCGCTGGCCAAACAGTCAATCATTTTCACGTGCATGTCATTCCGCGATACGAAAAACATGAGGGTTTTGCTCTGGAAATGAAAGCGCAGACCAATAATCTTAATCTACCCGTTATCGCTCAGACGATAAAAGACAATTTATAGATACATTAAAAGCGGGGACCAAACCCGCTTTTAATTTACTATTTTAATTCTATTTAGGTTTATATAATGAACGGTTATCGAGAGAATATACTCTAGCGGTAAACTCTCCATTATCGATTTCGCTTATGGCTTTATCCACCACCACCATTTTGCTATCCAAATTATCGATTAATGAGAGAAGCATGGCTTCTTTAGTTAACGGCAAAATTGGCGAACCAAATTCCAGTTGACCATGATGGGAGAGAATCATGTGTTGTAACAATAAAGGCACTTCGCTTTGGATATCTAGTTGTTCCGCGGCAATTTTTAATTCTGCACACATAATGCTGATGTGGCCTAACAATCTGCCTTCAAGAGAATAACGGTAGACAATTGGTCCTTCGAGTTCGATGGTCTTGCCTAAATCGTGCAACAAACAACCAGTAACGACCAAATCATGATCAGCTTCATAAATAGGGCATAAAAACTTAGCAATATCCGCCATAGTGACAGAATGCATCAATAAACCACTGCTGTAATCGTGATGAATCGATACCGCTGCAGGAAAGGAGAAAAGTTTATCCTTGTACTTTTCTAACATATAGTTAAGGATTTTCAAACAATCTTGATTTTTAATTGAGGCGACGTGGTCATTGAAACGTTTGATAAGTTCCTCTTTGCTGACTGGAGCGAATTTAGTGAATCTAGCCTCATCAATTTCTTCTAAAGGCACTAATTCCGCTGATGATATTTTCACTTGCAATTGATCACGATATGTATTTGTTTCTCCGATAACACTAATGACATTTCCTGAAATAAAAACTTGGTCATCTTCTGGTTTAGCGTCCCACTTTTTAGCGTTGATCGTTCCACTAGCGTCTCTTAATTCTAAAGAGTAATAGGCAACACCCGCGACATTGATTCCTTTGGAAACGTTTCCTAATAAAAACTGTCCTTCTACTTGTTCTCTATCTTCTAATTCAGCAATCATTTTCATTATCTTTATCCTCCAAAATTTCTTTTATATCTCGATATTGGTAACCTTTATTAATTAAAGCTCCGTAGGTTTTTTGTTTTAGTTGATATCCTTCATATTTTCTTTGATATCGTTTTCTAATAACTTGATAATCTCTTATTAATTTTGCTTTTTCTTCTTCCTCGATATCTCTTTTTAGGTTGTTGATTACGCTATAAGCTATTTCAGAAGAGAAACCACGGGCAAGCAGGGCCTGGTAAACATGTTTTTTCTTATTCATATAGGACAAATGTCCATATTTTTTTTCTAAGAAAAGAGATAGAGTTTCCGCTTTTTCTTTTTCAATATTTAAGGGAAAAGCAATATCACTAATCATATTATCAGCAATCCCTTGGTTTTTTAAATGTTTGATAATTTTATTTTTGCCGTATTTTCTTTCATTATCGAAATCAACAAGATTTTGAATAAGAACTCTGTCATTCAATAAATTGCTGGCTTTCAATTTCGCAATTACTTTTTTAGCCGCTTCTAAATCATTCGCTTTTTTAAGCAATTTTTCTAACATTTTCCGCTCGCTAATAAGCCTTTTGCTCACGAGATTCGTCGCGTACTTAAGTAAAGAAGATAAAGCTGTCAACTCTAATAGGTGATTTATTTCTTTTTTAGATAATGTTTTACCTTCGTAGAGATATGTCGAAACATAGGCATCTTGAGAAATTTGAATCTTTTTGCCTTTTAAAAATGTTAAGGTAATATTCTTTTTGTTAACTCTAATGTTCTTAACTATTCTTTTACCAGAATTTGCGGATGGCACGTTTATAAACCCTTATCACACTGTTATAAAATTTATCGATAGAATAGGCATCCACTACGCGAAATGCTTCATCTATAATTTCTTGTTTTTGACTTTCGCTCATGGCCAATATCTTTTCCACTTGACTCACAAAAGAACTTTCGTCCGTAAAGAAGAAACCCGTTCTACCATTCATAATGGTTCCTGTTAAATTCGAATCGAATCTTGCTAAAACAATATTGCCCGCCGCCATAGCTTCCATAAAAGTTAAGCCTTGCGTTTCTGTGATAGAAGCGGAGGTATAAATATCGGCAAGATGATAATAAAAAGGCACCTCCAAACTATCGACTTGACCGAGAAAAGTGACTAAATGGCTTATCTCTAAGTCCTCTACCAATAATTCGAGTTCACCCTTCGCAGGCCCATTACCGAGAATCAACATTTTCTTATCGACCGTTGGATGTTTTTTGTGATATTGAGCAAAGCATTTCAAAGACACGTCCATGCTTTTTTCTTTAGCAATTCGCCCTACGAGTAAGAAAACTTTCGTGTTTTCTTTAATATTGTGTTCTTTTTTAAATTCCGCCATTTTTTCTCTATCGATTTTTTCCTTTTCAAAAATAGAAAAATCAATTCCTGTAGGAATGACATTGATGTAAGCGTCGCTACCGAGAGCTCGCATGTATTCCTTAGTTTTCATACTTGGAGTAATGAATTCTGTCATGCGATTAGCTAAGTCTTTAGAATAAAGTCGAATAATGCGTTTGGCGAAGCGATCCATCAAGCCTCTAGTGACGTAATAGGTATAATCCTCATAAAAAGTGTGATAAGTATAAACGATGGGTACTTTTAATCTTTTAGCGCTTCTTCTAGCTAAAAAACCGATGGTAAAGTCCGTTTGGTTATGGATGACTTCCGGTCTAAATTTCTTGATAATTTTAAGAGGTTTATTAGCGAAAATATTAGTCATACGATAGCCGTAAAGATTTTTTAAATAAAACCCCGGAACATATAAAACGTCGCCAATCTGTTCTAATTTTCCATCAGTGGGACGAGGGGCGATGACTAAGACATCATGACCATTGGCTTTTAAACAATTGGCCAAATTAAAGGTGGAGGTCGAAACACCATTGACGAAAGGAGGATAAGCGTCGGTAAAAATTGCAATGCGCATTATTTGTCCTCCAAATCATCTAAAATTACTTCGTCATAGTCTTGTTTAGATATATCCGCTGGAGAGTCTTTACGAGGCTTCTTATCTTTAGCTTTCTTTTTCTTAGGTTTAAGTTTAGCTAAAATTGCCTCGCGAGACAGCCTAGAAGTTTCAACGAGCGACGCCACTTCTTCATATCTTTGCTCATATGTTTCTTTTTGCAAGGAGACAAATGTTTGTCTATTCGGAATAGCACCAGCAAAATGGGCTTCGTTTTCTGGGGAAGAACGATAAAAAGCCGCGACAAAACCAGCAATCAGAAGAGGAATAACGAATGTTACGCTTCGCCAAATAACTAAAGCCGAACGACACAAGGAGCGCGTAGCGCCAACATCAGGAACACCATCCATCATCGCACAAAAGAAACCTTTAGTTAAATTACCTTCATTCATAAATAAATTATAGAAGACGAATTCAGAAATACCCGCACTGCCTGGTAGAGGAATAAGACCAGTAATCATTTGGTGATAATTGCTTAAAAAAATTGAATCCCAGAATGAGGCAGAAGGGCTTTCATTGCCTAGTGCCTTACCCACAAAATACGGAATAGAAAATTTTAAAATCATATATAAAGAGAAGGAGACGACCACTAATATTAGAAAGGGGATATTCGTACCCAAACGACGAAATTCAATTTTGAAGTTTTCCACTTGAATACGTAAATTTTCTCTAGTTCTATCAGGATTTTTGACAAGTTTTATTTTGTGTAAAAACGACACGACAGGACCCATAACAAAAATATGGAATCCGTGCCAATAACCCATTAGGAAAACAATCGCAATAACTCCGACATTTAGAATAAATCCCATAATTGTTAAGGGCCAAACGGGAAAATTAAGAGGAACATCATTAATGCTAATCGAAGTGGGGATATAACCTAGTGAGGTAATAAAATCGTATTTAACGATAAAGGAAATCGTTCCGAAAATAATCAATATAGTCTGAAAAACAATCGAATACATGGCGAGAATAGAAACAGCACTAGAAATATGAACCCCTTGTTTTTTGTAAGTATAGGCTTGCATAATTTGTCCACCGCTAGAACCAGGAGTAATCGCATTATAAAAAACACCGACTTGATCGACGGCTACAGCTTGATAGAAATGATACTTCTTAGTAAAAAGATGAGCGAAGCAATAGAGAATAAAACTTCTTACAGCCACACATCCTATCATCATTGAAATTATGATGAGTAAATACTTTACATCAGCGGTTACAAGGTAACGCCAAATGTCCTCGGCATCATCTTTAATGGCGATAAATATCGCTAATCCCGTGGTTATCAAAACGAAAGAAATATTTAGAATATACTTTAAAGTTGACTTTTTATCTCGCGATGGTTCGTCGTATCCTCGTATTTGCTCTTCTTCTTTAACTTTGTTTTCAAATTCTTCATTGTTCATAATTTTTAAAATTATAGCACATTATAAAAAGTTGTAGTGGGTATTTCAAAAAAGTCACTAAAAAAGAGATTTCTTGCTATCTCTTTTTTGTATTTTATAACTAGAGATTAGTCGTTACCCCCATAAATAATGGTAAACCGTCGCCACTAGTAATCGTATAAGCAAAAGGGCGATTAACATAGAAATAAACATCTTCGTAAACCTCTGGTTCGATTGAAGTAACATTCATTCCAATTATAGTGTAGACCGCTGCTTCGATACCTTTGTTATCAACGGCGATGCCAGCTTCGTGTTTAGCTTTCTCAACATATAGATTCGCATTCTCAGATAATTCGCAGATCCCTTGGAGATTAGCTTCTTCAGGATTGAATATTTTTTTGACATTCATTTCTTGCAAGACTTCTTTTAAATCATAACTTCCCATCAATTTAAATTTCGGAAGACGATAATGCAT
>DURD01000044.1 GCA_012837435.1 Erysipelotrichaceae bacterium | reverse complement strand
GGAGCAAATCAAAAAATATCGTCATGAAATTGTTAGCGATAATGTAGGAAATGTCATATCTGTGGGAGATGGCATCGCTCTTATCTATGGTTTAGAAAAAGCCATGCTCGGTGAACTTTTGCTTTTTCCCCACAATATCTATGGTATGGTCATGAATTTGAATGTCGACAGCGTCGGCGCTGTGATTTTAGGAAATGGTTATTTGGTTAAAGAAGGCGATTTGGTCACTCGCACTGAAATGGTTATGGAAGTGCCTGTTGGAGACGAATTACTAGGTCGGGTAGTTAATTCCTTAGGTCAACCCATTGATGGCTTAGGGGAAATTAAAACCGATAAAAGAAGACCGATTGAAGTTATTGCCCCCGGTGTCATGAAAAGACAAGCGGTCGATACTCCTTTAGAAACCGGTATCACGATGGTCGATGCCTTAACGCCGATTGGACGTGGACAAAGAGAATTAATTATCGGCGATCGGCAAACAGGTAAAACGGCAATTGCCATCGATACGATTATCAATCAAAGAGACAAAGAGGTGATTTGCATTTACGTGGCCATTGGTCAGAAAAAGTCAACAGTGGCGCAAATCGTCGATAAGCTCAAAAAATATAAAGCCATGAGTTATACGATTGTGGTCAGTGCCTCGGCGAGCGAAGCCGCTCCTTTGCTCTATATCGCTCCTTATTCGGGATGCGCCATGGCGGAAGAGTTTATGCACCAAGGTAAGGACGTCTTAATTGTCTACGATGATTTAAGCAAACACGCGGTCAGTTATCGCACGTTATCGCTACTATTAAAAAGATCACCAGGAAGAGAAGCCTATCCAGGCGATGTTTTCTATCTCCATTCTCGACTATTGGAAAGAGCGTGCAAATTAGCTCCAGAATATGGAGGTGGCTCGATTACGGCTTTACCGATCGTCGAAACGCAAGCCGGCGATATCAGCGCCTATATTCCCACTAATGTCATTTCTATTACCGACGGGCAAATCTTTTTGCAAACTGATTTATTTAACGCTGGACAAAGACCGGCCATCGATAGTGGTCTCTCGGTTTCTCGTGTCGGGGGAGATGCACAGTTTAAAGCGACAAAACAAGTGGCTCAATCTTTAAAAATTGAACTAGCCTCATATCTAGAAATGAAATCGTTCTCTCAATTTGGCAGCGATTTAGATGCTTCGACTCTAACAATCTTAAAACACGGCGAAGCTTTGATGAGTGTTTTAAAACAAGAGCAATATCGCGTTTATTCTCTAGATAAACAAGTCTTCGACTTGTTCGTCGCTAAAAATAACTTTTTGGATTCATTAGATAAGGATTTGATTCGTCCTAAACTCGATGAAGCCTACGAGGTGTTTAAGCTCACCCATCAAAAAGTTTTAGATAACATCAATAAAAACAAAGAAATTTCGCCAAAAGATGAACAAATTCTCTCAAGAGAAGTAAGAATATTTTTTGAAAGTTTAAATGAATAGTTATGTCACAAGAAATTACTCGAATTAAAAGAAGAATAAAAGCCATCAAAGGAACTTATAAAATTACCTCAGCGATGAAAGTCGTTTCGTCGGTGAAATTAAAAAGGTGGAAAAATAAGATGTTGGCTACTAGGGAATACGCTCATCAAATCGATGAAATCACTTCCTTAGTCTTTTCTAATCTCGCCGACAAATCTAAAAAAGATAATGATTTCTTTTTGAAAAACGATTCTCGAAGTAATTTATATATCATTATGTCCTCCTCTTTAGGTTTGTGTGGCGCCTATAATAGTAACATCTTTCGACTAGCGGATGTTTGTTTAAACGCCGAAGATGATGTGATTATTTTAGGAAACAAAGGAATAAAATATTATCAAAATGGTCAATTTAACAAAATTGAAACTTTCAAAGAATATTCATCAGTTAACGACAAAAATATTATAGACGATATCACCGCATACATTTACTCATCTTACAAAGATGAAAAATATCGCGAAATCCATTTAATCTATACCGCCTATAAAAATTCGCTGGTTTTTTATTCGGTGGACTATATGATTTTTCCCTTAAAAAAAGATGAAGCCAAAAAGCAGGTCTATCCTCCGATTATGGAGCCAGACCCTAAAACTTTAGTGGAAAGATTAATCCCTATGTATTTAAAAAATACGATTTACGCTAAATTTTTAGAAAGCGAAGTGTGCGAACAAGCCGCGCGATTAAATGCGATGGAAAACGCCACCAAGAATGCGGAAGAACTATTAGATGATTTACATATTAAATTCAACAAAGCTCGTCAAAACGCTATCACGCAAGAAATTACCGAAATTGTCGGAGCTGTAAATAACTAAAGGAGATAAAAGTAAAGTATGGAAAAGAAAGTCTTAGGAACAATTAAACAAATCGTGGGGCCAATCGTTGATGTTCAATTTAAAAATCAACATCTTCCTAAACTATTGACCGCCTTAGTTATTCCGCTCGCTAACAATAAAACCCTCACAGTGGAAGTGATGCAACACATCGGAGATGATGTGGTGAGATGTGTTTCCATGGGCCCTACCGAAGGTTTAACTAGGGGGAAGGAAGTCATTTCGACGGAAGGGCCTATCTCTGTTCCTGTAGGTCGAGAAACATTAGGAAGACTATTTAATGTCTTAGGTGAACCTATCGACGATAAACCTCCTCTAACTCACGCGAAAAAAGTATCGATTCATCGCGAGCCACCAAAATTCAAAGAACAATCAGTATCGACGGAAATCTTTGAAACTGGTATCAAAGTCATCGATTTATTGTGCCCCTACGTCAAAGGGGGAAAAATTGGTTTATTTGGAGGTGCCGGCGTTGGAAAAACCGTTTTAATTCAAGAATTAATGAATAATATTGCGAAAGAAAAAGGCGGCATCTCTGTCTTTGCTGGCGTCGGTGAAAGAAGCCGGGAAGGTAACGACCTATATTTTGAAATGCTGAAAACGGGCGTTCTTGAAAAAACCGCTCTGGTGTTTGGACAGATGAACGAACCACCAGGGGCTCGTATGCGAGTAGGATTAAGCGCTCTCACCATGGCGGAATATTTTAGAGATGAAGAAAAAACTGATGTTTTGCTATTTATCGATAACATCTTTAGATTTGCTCAAGCTGGCAGCGAAGTTTCGGCTCTACTTGGAAGGACCCCTTCCGCCGTGGGTTATCAACCGACTCTAGCGACAGAAATGGGGCAACTTCAAGAAAGAATTACCTCCACTAAAGACGGTTCCATAACTTCGGTTCAAGCGATTTATGTTCCCGCTGATGATTTGACTGACCCCGCTCCGGCGACGACATTTTCTCACCTCGATGCTAAAACGGTTTTAGATCGTAACACCGCTGCCTTAGGTATTTATCCAGCTGTGGATCCACTTAATAGTTCTTCCTCTGCTTTGGAGGTGGGACTCGTCGGTCAAGAGCATTACGATGTGGCACGCGGCGTGGTTGAAACTTTAGAAAAATATCGACAATTGAGCGATATCATCGCCATTTTAGGTTTGGATGAATTGAGCGATGAAGATAAATTAATCGTGTCGAGAGCAAGAAAAATTCGCAACTTCTTATCGCAACCCTTCCATGTCGCTTCACGCTTTAGTGGTATTGAAGGCGTGTATGTAAAAATAGAAGATACGGTTCGTAGTTTTAAAGCCATATTAAATGGAGAGGTCGATGACCTTCCTGAAGTGGCATTCTTATATGTTGGCACGATTGAAGATGTCAAAAGAAAAGCGGAGTTATATAAATAGTGAAAACTTTCCTTTTACAAATCTACACGCCTAATGGCAAATATTTTGACGGTTATGTCGAAGAATTATTAGTGGCGACCGAAGAATATGTTTTAGGTATTTTGCCTAATCACGCCCCTCTTGTCGCTAAAGTTATCGTTTCTAAACTGACGATTATAACGGCGAATAGCAAAAAAAAATATGCGGTTAGCGAAGGGTTACTCCAGGTAAAAAAAGAGGAGGTAACGCTTTTAGTTGACGCTATTGAAAGCAAAGATGAAATCGACATTGAACGGGCTAGGAGAGCCAAAGAACGCGCTACTTCTCGACTTGCAAATCGTGTTAATATTGATATAGCACGAGCGGAAAAAGCTCTCATCAGAGCAAATAACCGCATCAGTGTCTATGAAGATGAGTAATAGGAGGAGACAATATGCATGCTTGGCACGATGTAAAAGCGAGTCGCGTTGAACCTAAAGAGTTTCTCGCCATGGTCGAAATTTCTAAAGGGAGCAAAAATAAATATGAACTCGATAAAGAAACCGGCCATCTCATTTTGGATCGAGTTTTATTTACGAGCACTCACTATCCTCAAAATTATGGTTTTATTCCTCGGACATTCGCCGATGACTATGATCCTCTCGATGTCTTGATTTTGTGCTCAGAAGCAATTTTACCGATGAGTTTTGTCGAATGTATTCCTATCGGTGTTTTAATCATGATTGATAGTGGCTTGAACGACGAAAAAATTATTTCGGTCGCTAAAAATGATCCTTTTTATAATATTTATCAAAGCATCGATGAACTTCCGGTTCATATCATGGATGAAATCCGACACTTTTTCTCCGTTTATAAAACACTAGAAGGAAAGCCCACTTCCATCGATGTAATCAAAGGTCGAGAAGAAGCAGAAAATATTATTGCTCGAAGTTTAAAAAGTTACAAAAACATCATCGAACCCAAAATCAATGCCGAAAGAAAACTTCGGGGATAAACAATGATACACATCGTTTTATTTCGCCCAGAAAAGCCTCAAAACACCGGCAATATCATGCGACTTTGTGTGGCTATTCACGCCACCTTGCATATTATCGGTCCGATTACTTTTTCTTTGGAAAACAAAGATTTAGAACGAGCGGGAATGGATTATATCCAAGATTTAAAGATGGTTTTTTATGAAGATTATGCCGAATTTAAAAATAAAGTACCGCAAGATAATATCTATTATGTAACTAGGTACGCTAAAAAGGTATATTCGTCATATGACTTATCTAATCCAGTAGTGGACATTTATCTGATGTTCGGTCGAGAATCAACGGGGATACCTTATGATATTTTAAGAGGCAATCGAGATAGATTGATGCGGATACCGATGGTTCCAGAAGCCAGGAGTTTGAATGTGGCTAATTGTGTTTCGTTAGTAGCTTACGAGGTATTAAGACAACAAAACTTTCCTTCTTTAGCGACCGAAGAAATGATAAAAGGTCCAGATTTTTTATTCAAAAATCATTGATTTATTTTATTCCGCAATAAAGAAATAGTGGATTCTCTCACACTTTTTATAACTATCGTTTGGTAACTCAACAAGATGGCTTCGCCTAGCGCTGAGCCTTTTTTTACGTTTTTCACTGGTGTAATCGTGACTTCGCCTGTGCTTTTATGAGACAAAATTAAACAAATTTCTGCGGCGACAAGTTTGACTTCATCACTAGGCCTAGGATGGCGAATGATGACATGCGCTCCAGAATAATCTTTAATATGCAAAAAATAATCATCCTGATGAGCAAATTTAAAGGTCAATTCGTGATTTGAAGCAGCGTTTTTACCAAAATAAATCCTGATATTTTCATAATTAATATAAGAATATTTGATAGGTTGAGCTTTCTTTTTAAGGCGTTTTTTTGGCAGGAGTTCATGAGTTAAAGAAAGAAGTTCCTCGTCGTTCATATATTGACTGCTCGCTAGTAGATAAGTTAAATAAGTTTTTTCTTTTTGGGCTTTTTCATATTCAACTTTATTCATTTCAATCGTTTTTTTACTTTTCTTATACTTCTTAAAAAATAAATTAGCGTTCGCAACTAAAGACCGACTTTCATCTAACGATATCTCATTTTCTTTTAGATAAATCTCGAGGTTTTTTCGATCGTTTAATAGGGATAAAATGGCATTACCATAGTCGATATAGATGAGATTATTTTTGGCTTCTAAAATTTCTTTATCTAAAACTTCAAACTTTTTATCTAAAGTTTTAATGCGACTTTTAATATAGCGGTACAGCGGTAAAAATTGTTCTTTCTTCTGCTTTAATAAGGCTTCCTCAAAATAGATTTGAGCTTGCTTTTTTATCGCGGTAATATTCGGAGCTTCCTCGTCTTTAAAATCTAAAGAAGTAGGATAATTATAAATCAAGTTGTTTAAGAGAGGGCGATCGCTGGTAAGAGGGCTGTAGCGAAAAGCATAGAGTATAATTTGTTTGTCGTCAGTAATTATCATATTTGGTCGATGAGAAATAAATTCTAGATACAAGTGCCTCTTCTCTATCTCATAATAGTCATTAGTTTTTTCCAAAACAAAATGTAAGAGGCGATCGCGATTTTCTAAAGCGATAGAGACGATAAAAGCCCCTCTCAAATATTTTCTTAAATTCTCGTTTAGAGTTCCAGAAAGAGTGGGCGCTACTTTATCGATATTTATCAAAGAGAGAAAAGGATGCTGATGGTTCAATGATATCAACAGTCTTTCTTCTTTTATTCTAGAAAAAGTGAACAAAAAATCATGAGAATTAATCACGGTGATATTGTTGATTCGACTACCAATGATTTTGTTTTTAAGTTCTTTTTCAACAATTTCAAAAGCGGAGTAAGAATAGTAATTCATTACCATTATTTTATCAAAAGTTTAATAAAGGTGATATGGAGAAATTGGTTTTTTCTCATCAGTTTCATTTTATAAAATGATATCGAGTTGACCGCAAGACGAATAGTCATTAAAATAAGTTAAATATGAAAAAAGGTTTACTAATAATTCTAAGTGGCCCTTCAGGCGTTGGCAAGGGTACGGTTAGAAAATATATTATGAAGAGAAACGTATTGCCTCTCGCTTTTTCAATTTCTATGACGACTAGACCACCGCGCGAAAAAGAAAAAGAAGGCGTTGAATATTATTTCGTTTCAGAAGAAGAGTTTCAAAAAAACATTGAGGAAGACAATTTTTTAGAATGGGCGGAATTTGTCGGAAATCGCTATGGAACTCCAAAAAATTATGTTGAACAGTTACGCAATGAAGGCAAGAATGTAATTCTTGAAATTGAAATTAATGGAGCTGAACAAGTATTAGATAAAGTGAAAGATGATCGAGTAGTCTCTTTCTTTTTAGCGCCACCTTCCCTAAGACAACTAGAGATAAGAATTAGAAAAAGAAAATCTGAACCAGAAGAAAACATTCAAAAACGCCTAGCTAAAGGGGTAAGCGAAATGGAAAAAGCTAAAAATTATGACTTTGTAATTCTCAACGATCATGTCAAACGCGCGGGAGATGAAATTATCTCCATCATTAAAAAAATTATCGAAGACTAAAGAGATAGTGTAAAAGTATGCAGTTATTAGAAGTTCTCATTGAATATGCTAAAAGCTCATTGAACCGTCCTTTTTCTTATAGCTATAAAGGCGAAAAGGAGTTGAGTAAAGGCATTCGTGTTTTAGTGACATTTAATAATCGCCATCTAGTGGGGTATGTTCTTAATGTCACTAAGACCGATAAGACAATTGAAGAACTCAATCAAGAAAGTGGTTTTGAAATACTAGAGATTGAAGATATTATCGATGAATCTCCTTTATTAAACGATGAATTACTAGCGTTATTAGATGAGGCTTCTTCGTACTACCTGGCCCCCAAAATTAGCTTTTTACACGCCATGCTTCCTCCTTCTCTCTCTCCGAGAAAATCTTCTTTAAAGGCTCCTCGTATTGCCTATGATTATTTTTATGAAATCGTTAACGACGATGAAGAAAATTTGACGAATAAACAAATTGAATTACTGCGTTTTATCAAAAGAGAAGGACGGGTATTAAAACGCGAAGTTAGTAAAGCTAAATATGTTTTAAAAATGATCGAAACTGGACATATTAGAGAAGTGAAAGAAGAAAAACGAAGGTTAAAAATTCCAGACTATCATTACGAAGAACCACCGGAGTTAACTATAGAACAAATCCAGGTTATTGAGGAGTTTAATAAAAGCGAAGATTTAGTCTATTTATTACAGGGGGTTACGGGATCGGGAAAAACCGAAGTGTATTTATCGTTATCCGAACAAACATTTGCCCAAGGTAAATCCGTTTTAATGCTCGTCCCAGAAATCTCTTTAACCCCGATGATGGTGGAATATTATTTACATCGCTTTTCTAATCACGTGGCAATTTTACATAGCGAACTGACCCCTGCAGAAAGATACGATGAATATCGCAAGATCGCTCGAGGGGAATGCCAAATTGTCGTCGGTGTTCGTAGTGCCGTTTTTGCGCCACTACAAAATATCGGTCTCATTGTTCTTGACGAAGAACATACCGAATCTTATAAGCAAGATACTTTGCCATTTTACCACGCTCGAGAAATCGCTATTATGCGTGCCAGATATTACGGCGCTAAAGTGTTGTTAGGTAGTGCGACTCCCTCTTTAGAATCGAGAGCTCGAGGATCAAAAAATGTTTATCATATGTTATTTTTAAACAAACGAATAAACGATCAAAAACTACCTAAAACTAAGATAGTTAACATGCTTGATTATCACAATATTGACCGAGAAAGTTATATATTTTCCCATGCTTTAAGAGAAGCTTTACATCAAACTTTAGCGAGAAATGAACAGGCTATTTTACTGATTAATCGCCGCGGTTTTTCTACGCACGTCACTTGTCGGAACTGCGGTCACGTTTTTAAATGTCCAACGTGTGACATCGCCTTGACCTATCATAAAAGCGACAATATGCTTAAATGCCATCACTGTGAATATGTCGAACCATTAAGCGATAATTGTCCAGAATGTGGTTCGTCCTATCTAATCAAAACCGGTTTTGGTACGGAAAAAATTGTCGAAGAAGTCAAAAGATTATTTCCTTCGGCGACAGTTTTGCGTTTAGATAGCGATTCTGCGAAAAGTCGGAGAAAAGTCCCTGAAATCATCGAAGCCTTTAGAAAAAAACAAGCCAATGTCTTAGTCGGTACCCAGATGATCGCTAAAGGTCACGATTTTCCGGATGTAACCTTGGTCGGTATCGTTTTAGCCGATATCGGTTTATCTATGCCTTCTTTCCGTAGCAGTGAAAGAGCTTTTCAATTAATTACCCAAGCTATTGGTCGCTCTGGGAGAAAAGATAAGCCAGGATACGCTATCATTCAAACTTACCTTCCGTCTCATTACGCTATTACTTTCGCGGCGAGACAAAATTACGAACTTTTTTACCGTAAAGAAATGGAAATGCGAAAGTTGCAGTTTTACCCCCCTTATGCTTTTTTAGCGAGTGTAACCATCAAAGGTCGAAATGAAGAGCATGTTATTGCTAATGCTTATCTCATCGCCGATTATTTGAACGAACAACTATTAGAGAAAGTACAAATTTTAGGACCCTCTACTCCTTATATTTCCATCGAAAGAGGATTTCACCTCCGAAATATCTTAATCAAATACGTAAATAGAGAACTGGTGCAATCCGTATTAAACAAGATGCAACAATTATTTTCGTTTAATAACCAATACGATTTATTGATTAATATTGACCCATACAATTTTTAATTTTAAAAATGTATTTTTTATATTATAGTAATAGCGAGGTATGTTTTGATGATTACAATTATCATATATGGTCTTGATCAATTTGTGACCGGACGTTTGTCTAGAGAAATGACTCCTAGATTAGCTTCACTCTACGAGATGAGCAGTGACGAAATATTGTTTATTGCACCCGAGAATATGATTTTTCATCAAGGCGTTGAACAGACATCATGGAACACCATCATCCATGTTCACGCCCCGACAAAATACTCTGTTTTACAAGACCAGATTGCTAAATTCATTTTAGCAAGCATCGGAGAAGTGGCTATCAATAAGATATTGGAATTTTATTATTACTCTCAAGAAAATCGTTATGTTAAATTCAATGATTCTTATCCACGCTTCGTAAGCGAGGATAATTTGGTTGACTTAGAATGCGAAGATTATAATGACAAAGAAGAAGGAGAAGGTGACGACGAGATATATACCGGCGACATTTTCAAATCTTTAAATGATTAACTGCGGAGGTTAATAATATGGTTCAACAAACATTGGCAAAAGAAATTTTAGGCAAAATTATTAATGAAAACATCCCCTTTTCTCTGGCCCTTAAATCTGCTTTTAAGCACAACAATACCCCGAGAGAAGAAAGAGCGATAATTTCGGCGATTGTCGGTTGTGTCTTGAGACACTACTTGGTGATGGACAAGATTGTGAAACTAGCCTATCCCGAGATGGATAATGAAGGAGTTATTTTAGCGTTAATTGCTTTAAGCAATGCTCTATTCATTAAAAAACTCGATCAAGAAAAATGCCAAGAAGCCACGAACGCTTTTATCAAAGAAAACGAACCACCCATCGAAACTTTTATCGAATCGTATTTATCCGAAAGAAAATTAGTTCCCGTAGGGATAGAAGTTGGTTCGCATGAATTTCTTTCCTATCGCTATAATACTCCCGTTAATATCGTGAAAATGTGGTACAAACAATTCGGCCATATTTCCACTACCAAAATTTTAAGAGCTAATTCTCGTCCCCCTCAAGTAGTGGTGAGAATCAACAATAATTCCATTGATGATGAAAGTTTCTTTACCCAATTTGTCGATTTTGAAAAAATAGAAGGAATCAGCGGAGTTGCTCTTTATCGCGGCGAGACTAAATTTAAAAATCACGCGGTGAGAGAAAAACGTCTAGCCTCCCCTCTTTCTCTAGCCTACAAAGAAATGTTTGATGAAGGAGATGTCGATTTACTAAAAGGTTTAGCCATTTATAGCGAATATCCTAACGATATTTTTAACGAATTATTATCCCGGTTTCCAACTTTAGATAACATCGAATATATTGCCAACAATCTCAATACTTGCAACAACGTTAAAAGATTTTTAGCAAGAAATAACATTCATAGAGGGGTAAATGTCTATGAAGCCCAGGCTTCTTCGATTATTACTTGTGTATCTAAGCCTGTCCATACTTTTTTAGTGATGCCGGATAATTCGCATTTAAATTTGTTGCAGCTATTGCCAGATTATTTCCTTCGCTTTGATATGGAAAAATTAGATGAATTAATCGCCAATCAAAAAATAGCTATCCGCGAAGCGAGTGCTCAAGTGGAAGATGGTGGGTATCTCCTCTATCTAGTGGATACCATTTCTAAAAAAGAAAGCTCTGCGGTCATCAATGATTTTTTGAATGAACATCGCGATTTCTCATTGGTAAGAGATAAGCAGTATTTCCCCTATAAGAAATACGGTTGTTCTTACTATTTTGCAGTTTTGAAAAAAGGTAAAGTGGATGATTAATCTCTATGGACAAGAAATAAAAAAACTCATCGCTCTAATGGAGCAAGAAGGGCAAAAACCCTATCGTGCTACGCAACTTTACACATGGTTATATCAACATCGAGTGCAAGATTTTGATGAAATGAGTGATATTTCTAAAAGTTTTAGAGAAGTTTTGAAACAAAAATATTGCCTTTCTCTCCCTTCTGTTCATACTAAACAAGTAAGTGAAGATGGAACGGTTAAGCTACTCTTAAATTTAGAAGACGATTACAAAGTTGAATGCGTTTTAATGCGGTATAATTACGGCAATGCGGCTTGTGTTTCTTCGCAAGTTGGGTGCAATATGGGCTGTTCGTTTTGTTCTTCTGGCATCTTAGGTAAAAAGAGAAATTTGACCGCTAGTGAAATGGTGGGACAAATTTTAATTCTCAACCAAATACTCAAACAAGAAAATAAAGGGCAACGCGTGACCCATGTCGTCGTGATGGGAACCGGTGAACCTTTTGACAATTACGACAATGTTTTAGATTTTATTAAAATTATCAATCATCCTAAAGGCTTAGCTATCGGTGCTAGACATATCACTGTCTCGACCTGTGGCATTGTCGAAGGTATTTATCGCTATGCTGATGAGCACTTGCAAACAAATTTAGCCATTTCCTTGCACGCTCCTAATGATGAATTAAGAGATAAACTAATGAAAATTAATCGAGCTTATTCTTTGGATAAAATTATGAAAGCTATCCGTTATTATGAAAAAGAAACCAAAAGGCGCGTGACTTATGAATATCTTCTCATCGAAGGAATTAACGATACCAAGGAACACGCTAAGCAATTAGTGGAGTTAATTAGAGGAACTAAGGGATACGTAAATCTTATTCCCTATAACGAAACTAATAAATTTCCAGAATTTTCTCGTCCGAGCGGGAATCGTATCCATGCTTTTTTAGATTATCTGATGAAAAGTGGGGTCAAAGCTACGATTAGAAAAGAATTCGGCAGCGACATTGATGCTGCCTGTGGTCAATTAAAAGCTATCAGCGAGGAATTAGTCCATGAGTAGATATTTGACAGGCCGCTTCTTTTATATGACTGATACGGGCAAAGTCCGTTTATCTAACGAAGATCAAGCTATTGCTTTAACTAACGCTTCGGGCAATGTTTTACTAATGGTTTGCGATGGAATGGGTGGTCAAAATAAAGGGGATTTAGCCTCATCTCTAGCGGTTAATACCGTGGTCAATTCATTTATTAATAAAAAAGGTTTTATCAATACATTTTTTGCAAAAATCTGGGTTTCAAATATCATTAGCGAGGCTAATAAGAGTATCTATGAACAAGCACAATCAAACCCCGTCTACAAAGGCATGGGTACGACTATGACGTTACTTTTAATCATCAAAGATGTAGCAATTTTAGGACATGTAGGCGATTCGCGGTGCTATTTTTTGAAAAATAATCGCGATTTAGTACAAATGAGTGAAGATCAAACCTATGTCGCCTATCTTCTAAGAACTGGTCAAATTACTCCCGAAGAAGCCCTAACCCATCCAAAAAGACACGTCTTAATGAACGCTCTAGGTATCTATCCAAGCGCTAATATTGAACTTAAGTCATTTCCTTACACCGATGAAAAAGTTTTGTTATGTAGCGACGGACTTTTTAATAATGTCCCCATTGAAGACATCGCTTCGATTGTTCGTGGCGATGATACCATTGAGCAAAAAGTTAATGAACTTATTGCAATCAGCAATAAGAATGGGGGTAGCGATAACATTGCAATCGTCTTGTGGGAGGCTCAAACTTGAGTAGGATTAAAATCGGTGCTCTAGTGGATGGCCGTTATCGAATTGAAGCGAGAATTGGCCATGGAGGAATGGCAGAAGTTTATGAAGCTACCGATATTATCAACAAAAGAAAAGTCGCCATTAAAATGATTAGGGAAGATGTGATGCGCAACCCCATCAATTTACGGCGCTTTAAAAATGAAGCGACCATTGCTTCTTCTTTAAATCACCCCAATATCGTAAAAGTATACAATCACGGAACTATCGAAGGTCGTCCTTACATCGCTAACGAATTTGTTCGTGGGCAAACGATGAAAGATATGCTCGATTTTAGAGGTTCTATTCCTCTAGCGGAAGCAGTTAGTTATATGCTTCAACTGACATCCGCTTTATTTTATGCTCATCAACACAATATCATTCATCGCGATATTAAACCGCAAAATATTTATGTTATGCCTGATGGCACTATCAAATTAGGTGATTTCGGTATCGCTCAAGCCGAAGGTGTGGATGATGAGCTCACTAAAACGAGCGAAATCGTTGGGTCAGTCCATTATTTAGCTCCGGAAATAGCACAAGGGAAACCAGCTTCTATCCAATCGGATATCTATTCAATCGGTGTAACTTTTTATGAGCTTTTGACTGGTCATGTGCCTTTTGAAAAGGATACGCCTATCAATGTAGCGGTAGCGCACATCAAGGAAAAGTTTCCCCCAGTTAAAAAATATTTATCTAGTTGTCCTAAAGAGATTGAAAGGATAATTGCCACTTCGACAAAAAAACGTTTATCAGAACGGTACAAAGGTGTCGATGAAATTTATGAAGACTTATTAGAAATTAGCAAAAAACCTGATCTCTTGAAAGAGAAGAAACCCTGGCTCTCGAGGATTTTTGGATTTAAATGATGAAAGGTCTAATTATCGCTTCTACTTTTGGAACCTACGCTGTAAGGGTGGAAAAGGATATTTATTACGTCAAACCTCGCGGCCTTTTTCGAAAAAAAGGTATCAAACCATTCGTTGGTGATTACGTAGAAATCGATAAAAACGATTTGATAATTACCAATGTTTATGACCGTAAATCTTTTTTGATTAGACCGCCCATAGCAAATATCAGTCAAATTATCATCGTTTTATCGCTTGTTGAACCGAAATTTTCCTATCTATTAGCTTTTAAATATTTAACCTATGCCAACATCAATCATATTAAAGCTAATTTAGTCATTAGTAAAATCGATAAACAAAACGATAGTAAAACTATTGAAGAAATTAAAGAGATTTTTTCAAGTTTAAAAATAAACACATATTTTGTCTCCAGTAAAACCAAAGAAGGTTTAGACGAAGTTAAAAAGCTATTTAAAAACGAAATGAGCTGCGTCATGGGACAAACGGGAGTTGGAAAATCATCTTTAATCAACGCTATTGATCCTGATTACCAAAGAGAAGTTGGTGAATACTCAAAAGCTTTAAGAAGGGGAAAGCATCGCACAAGAGAAGTGGTTTTATTACCTTATCAAGGAGGCTATATTGCGGATACTCCTGGCTTTTCATCTTTGGATTTAGATTTAACTAAAGAAGAATTAGCCGCTTATTTTCCCGGCTTTAACAATTTATACAATAAATGTTACTTTACAAATTGCTTACATTTGAGTGAAAATAGATGTGCAGTTAAAGAGCATCTAGAAAAAAAAGAGATTTCTCCAATCGTTTATGAGATTTATAAAAAAGCGTCTTCAATTGCTCCCCAAGATAAAAGGAGGTTTAGAAAATGAAAAATATTATTATTTCTCCTTCCATTCTCAATTCGGATTTTTTGCATTTAGAAGATGAGATTCAAAAAATTATCACTGCGGGTGGTTCGTGGCTTCATCTCGATGTCATGGATGGTGATTTTGTCCCCAATATTAGTGTGGGTAATTTATTTTTAGAAAGAATTTCGCCGAGTATCAACCTTATTAAAGATGTTCACATCATGATTTCTAAACCGATAATCCACATTGAAAAATTTGCTAAGGCTGGCGCAGATTATTTAACCTTCCATTATGAAGCATGTAAAGACAATGAAGAAATTAATCAGATTATCGATTTAATTCATTCTTATGGTATGAAAGCCGGTTTATCAATTAAACCTAATACTTTAGTTGAAGAGATCTTTCCTTTTTTAGATAAACTGGATATCGCGCTTATAATGAGCGTAGAGCCAGGCGAAGGCGGACAAAAATTTATTGAAGATTCTTTGACGCGAATATCTTCCTTGAAACATGAAATCAGAAAAAGAAATGCTGAAACATTAATTTCTGTCGATGGGGGAATTAATGATAAAACCGCTCCGTTATGTATTCAAAGTGGCGCGGACATCTTGGTTGTCGGCAGCTATTTATTTAATAGTCAAGATTTTGTTTCTAATTATAAAAAATTATTAAAATAATGGAAAAATATTTTGTTGTCGCTCTATTTTTATTTTCTTTAATCTTTTTTGTTTTTGGATATTACACATCTTCCTTTTTATACTACAAAAAGCATAATATCAAATATAATTTGAAAAACATGTTTCCCTACGAATTTAATTATCCTAAAACTTTTAAAAGCAATATCTATGGCAATATATTTTTCCTTTTATCTTTTGCTTGTACGATAACTTTTTACGTCTTCAATTTTATTTTTCGTCAAAACGCTAATGGTGTCACTAATATTGCTTCTTTAAGCATTTCTCTAGTATTAGTGATTCTCGCTATCGTGCTGCTGTTAATGCCTCTCAACCATTTGAGAATGCACATCCTTGCTTCTTCGATATTTTTAGTTTTGTCTTTGGCGTTAGTCTCTTTAAACTCCGTGATTGCTTATCAACAGTATCTTTTAGCTAATCTAGAAATAGAAAAAGTTATAACGATAATCTCCATGATTCTTTCTCTACTGTTGGTTTTAGCGATGCTCATCTGCGTTTTAAATCCGCGAGCGACTTATAAAATCTACATGGAAAAAAGTACCGATGAAAGCGGTAAAGTCACATACAAAAGACCACGGATGATACCTATCGCTTTTAGCGAGTGGTGGGCAATCATTAATTTGATAATTTCTCCGTTGCCTTTACTTTTATTGTTTTTTGTCTAAGCAAATAAAAAAACGACTCCAGTCGTTCCTTTAATAATAGATTTGATAAATTAGCGATCCTTGTATTGTTTTTTGAGGCTACGATAGGCCCTAGCAGACATACGGATACGCACTTCTTTACCATCGATGATGACCGTGCGAGGTTGAAGGTTTGTGTTCCATCTGCGACGAGTTGCTCTCAAGGAGTGAGAACGATTGTTGCCGCTCAATGGACCTTTTCCTGTTACTGGACATACTTTTGACATATCTTAGTCCTCCTAAATTTCGACTTGCTAATCTTATCACACGCAAAAACTGTTAGCAATAACAAATTATAAGAATAATATTCTTTATAACAATTCCAACGAAAAATGTAATACTCTCTTTAAGGATTAGAGGATTTATCTTCCTCAATTGCTCCTTCGACTGCTTTAATTGCTTCTTTTTCTTTCTCTTTTTGGCAAACAGAAAGAAAAGAAATCAAAGGCAAAATACTCAAACAAGCAAAACTTAAAAGAATAAAATAGTAGGACAAGTTATAATTATTAGATTTAATGGTGTCTTCAATAATAAAGGCAATAGTATAGAGAATGATAGAGGCGGTTAAAACTGAATTCGCTGCTATAAAAAACTTTTTAAGCCGCGTTTCTTTGGCTGACAAAGAATAAATTAAAGACAAAACAGAAGATATAACCATGATGATAGCAATTGCAAAAAATATGACATCACGTTGGGTGTAAGCGGATACACCAATTGTAAAGACTGCGAGTATGGTGCCAGAAGAAATGATGATGGTGATTATTTTTGTCATGACGGGTTTTCCAGTAGTTAAAACCGCTAGAACCAGTACTCCAAAAATAATTTCCAATAAAGCTAAGTTTCCGATAAAATCGAGGAATGAGGCATTTATTAACGAAATTATTGCGGCTATCGATGCAAAAAATAAAGCCAAGATAGCGACCGCTATAGCAGTAATAGAATAGTTTTTAGTCAGAAAGCAACGCATAAATTTAGTACTCCTTTTCTACATTATAGTGATTTGATTTTTCTTAGGCAAACTAATTGCTGCTTGTCGCTCACAATTGATCTTTTCATCAAATTTTGATTTTTGGATACTGTTTTTTAAATTGTTCTTTGTCAACAATATTGTGACATCTTTTAACAAAAACCTCGTAAATTTTTCCCTCTTTATCAAAAAATAAATTGTGGACTTTTCCCTTGTTGGTATAGAAACGCAACGTTCTTTTTCTTAAACTCCGTTCTTTATCTATAAAAACCACATCGGCGTAGTGATGATATGTTTCTTTGTGACCTTTGACAACGAGAAGGAATTTATTCTCGACAATGTAGTAATTACGTGTTAGAGCAAGCAGGAGCATCACAGCGGAAATAATAACATATAAAACAATAATGGCTATTTGGGAAGCACCCCATTCTTTCGATAAAAATAGATTTATGCCCGAGAGAAAAAGCAAAAGAGCAAAAGATAAATCCGCGATTAGGAATATTAACAATGTTCTTTTTCTATCGACCACTAATTTCATGTCATCAGTATACTATTATTTTATTTTCGTTCAATATATTGAAAATAGTTAGCACGCGCGAAGGTTTAATTGTTATAATGGTCATATGAAGAAAGGGGCATTTTATGTCGCATAATGTTGTCGCAATGGTATTAGCTGGCGGAAAAGGCACAAGGTTAGGTATTTTGACCAAAAAAATGGCAAAACCTGCTGTTTCCTTCGCAGCTAAATATCGAATTATTGATTTTCCTTTGAGTAATTGCGCTAATAGTGGGATAAACACTATTGCGGTATTGACTCAATACGAACCTACGTTACTAGAGAGTTACATCGGTAATGGTGAGAAATGGGGGTTCAATGGCGTCCACTCACTGCTACAAGCCATCGCTCCCCGTCAAACAGACGAAGGGGTTACATGGTATAAAGGCACGGCCGACGCTATCACACAAAACATTGATTTTTTAGATGGTTTATCTCCTGATTATGTATTAATTTTGTCTGGAGACCACATTTATAATACTACGTATAATGATATGATTGGTTTGCATGTTTCAAGTAAAGCCGACGCTACCATTTCGGTGATTGAAGTCGACATTGCTGAAGCTTCTAGATTCGGCATTATGGCGGTTGACGAAGAAGATCGTATTACCGAATTCCAAGAAAAGCCAAAACATCCAAAGAGCAATTTAGCCTCTATGGGTGTCTACGTTTTCACTTGGAAAACGCTGAGAAAATATTTAATCGCTGATAAGGAATTAGAACACAGCGGCCATGACTTCGGTGGAGATATTATTCCCGCTATGTTAAACGATGGTCTAAAATTACAAGCTTATCGTTTTGAAGGCTATTGGCGTGATGTTGGAACCATTCAATCATTGCATGAAGCCAATATGGATATGGCGTTAAATCGTCACGACATCAATTTATATAAAGAATCTTCTGCAAGAATTTTTACTAAAGACACTTATAGTCTTCCTCAATATTTAGGCAAAGAAGCCTCAGTAAAATCTTCGCTAGCTAACCAAGGAGCAATTATCTTGGGCAAAGTTAATGCTTCCGTTATCTCTCACGAAGTTTTAATTGAAGAAGACGCGGAATTAGATCGCTGTGTGGTCATGGAAAACAGCATCATTAAAAGAGGAGCTAAGTTGTCGAACGTTGTCGTGGCGCCAAATTCTATTGTTGAAGAGGGTGCTGAAGTTAATTTAAATAGCGACACGATTGTTCTCGTAGGCGGAAAGGTAACAAAATAGTATGAGTAAAGTATTCGGCATTTGCAATTTGCACGATTCACCGCATCTTGCAAAATTAACGGAAAAAAGAACCATTGGAACCGTATCTTTTTTGGGAAGGTATGGTTTGATGGACTTTCCTTTATCAAATTTTTCAAACTCCGGTATAGACCGAGTAGGTATCCTGGTGGAATCTTCACTACATTCTGTCATTTCTCACGTGAAAGACGGTTCCATTTGGATTAATAATACCAAAACAGGAATTCAGAGAATTTTTTATAACGAAAATGTTCCTTCGCCCAAATTTAATACTGATATAAATAATCTGCTAGCTAATTTTTCTAATTTTCAGAAAGAAGCGGCTGATTATGTAATCGTTGCTCCTAGTTTCTTTCTGATGTCTATAGATTTCAGAGAGTATTTGGACAAGCATATCGCTAGTGGCAATCAAATTTCTTTAATTTATAAAAAAATTGACAACGCCGATCAAGAATTTTTGAATTGTGATGTTATTGAGATAAAAAAAGGCCTTGTCAATAAATTTTCGATTAATAGAGGAGGCAATAAAGAAGCCGATATTTCTTTAGAGATATTTATTTTCAATTTCCAAACGTTTGTCAATCTGGTCAATAAATCTAGAGACATTTCCACTATGTTCAACATCCGTGATTTAGTCAACTATTGCGTCAGATACAAATTACACGATTTAAACGCCTTCCCATTTGATGGTTACGTCGCTCCAATTTTAACCTTTAACGATTTCGTTAAATATTCGATGAATTTGTTATCTTACGAATGTCGGAAACAGCTATTTAAAGAAGATTGGCCGATATATACTACCACCCATAATACCCCTCCTGCTAAATATGGAACCAAAGCTAAAGTCAATAATTCATTTGTCGCCAATGGTTCGATTGTCAAAGGAACAGTCCTTAACTCGGTTATTTCTCGTGATGTCATCATCGAAGAAGGAGCGGTAGTGGAAGATTGCATTTTATATTCAGGCACTAAAGTAGGCAAAAACACTCATTTACAGTATGTTGTTTCAGATAAAGACGTCAATTTCAGTGAAATCAAAGATGTTTCTGGTGAAAAAGATCAATTTATCTACATCAGTCGTGGAGCAAACATCTAATGAAGATCGTCATGGTGGCGAGCGAGTCTCGCCCATACTCTAAAACCGGTGGTTTGGCCGATGTGGTTTATTCTTTGTCCAAAGAATTAGTCAAAATTGGTCAAAAAGTCTCAATTATTTTGCCTTTATACGATAATATCTACAAACAATTTGATATTTCTGAATTTGATTTAGTTGCCACTTTTAGAACCCATATGTCATGGCGTAAGCAGACGGTTAATGTCTATAGTGTGGTTTTTGAAGGTATTTACTACTACTTTATTCAAAGCCGACAATACTTTGAAAGAGGCCATATCTACGGAGATTTTGATGATGGTGAAAAATTTGCTTTTTTCACGATGGCGGCAAAAGAATTTATCTTTATAAATCGCCTCAAACCCGATATCATTCACGTTCACGATTGGCAAACGGGAATGCTCCCTTGTCTCATTAGAAGTGATGATCTCAGCGAAGAAAAATTTGGTAGAGTTAAATTCGTTTTAACTATCCACAATCCCGCTTTCCAAGGTTTGATGCCAAGGTTTGCTCTCGGCGATTTTTTCAATATGAATGATGAATTATTCGATAACGGCGCTGTGCGATTTAAAGATCAAGTTTCTACTTTAAAAGCCGGTATTGTTTTCGCCGATAAAATTACCACTGTTTCTCCTACTCATCACTTAGAACTACTGACACCGGAAGGAGGAATGGGATTAGATAGTGTACTTCGCTATAGAGAATTTGATTTTTCTGGGATATTAAATGGTATTGATTATTTAGAATTCAATCCCCAAGATGATCCCCAAATTGCTGCACCATTTTCCATCAGAAATTTTAGAAGTGGAAAAAAGAGCAATCGAAAAGCACTTTTTGATAAACTCGGTATGAAAAATAACATCACCATGCCACTTTATTCTATCGTCAGTCGAATTACCTGGCAGAAGGGGTTTGATATTATTTTTCCCGCAGTAGAACAGTTGATTCAAAGAGGGGCGTTTTTTGTTTTATTAGGTAGTGGTGAAAGTCAATACGAACAGAAATGTGAAGAGCTGAAAAGACGTTATCCTGATCAAGTAGGACTTTACATTGGTTATAGCGATTCTTTAGCGCATCTCATCTATGCCGCTTCTGATTTTTTCCTCATGCCTTCTCTTTTCGAGCCTTGTGGTCTAGGGCAAATGATTGCCCAGAGATACGGAACTTTGCCCATCGTTAGAAGAACGGGAGGCTTACGAGATTCGGTCATCTGTTTTGATGGAGAAAATGTCAGCACTGCTAATGGATTTGGTTTTGATGCTTACGACGCTTACGAAATGACAAGAACAGTGCTATATGCTTTTGATATCTATCAGAATAAAACAACGTTAAATAAATTAATTCGAAACGCTTTTTTAACGGACAATTCTTGGGAAAAGAGCGCTTTAGAGTATATGGAAATTTATAAATTATTAATTTAAAAGTAAATATTGCTCTATAATTGTAAAAAGTAAAAGGGAAAGTAGAACCATGGGATTTAATCATCGCAAAATTGAAAAAAAGTGGCAAAAATATTGGGCGGTTAACAAAACATTTAAAACTGATGTTTACGATTTTTCTAAACCTAAATACTATGTTTTAGATATGTTCCCATATCCCAGTGGATCGGGTTTGCATGCTGGTCATCCCGAAGGCTATACGGCCACCGACATTGTTTCTCGCATGAAGAGAATGCAAGGTTATAATGTCTTGCACCCCATGGGCTATGATTCTTTTGGGCTACCCGCGGAACAATACGCGATTGAAACAGGCAATCATCCAGAAATTTTTACCAAAAAGAATATTGTTTATTTTACAAATCAGTTAAAAGAACTCGGTTTCGATTATGATTGGGATAGAGTAATTTCTACTTCTGATTCCGAATATTATCGTTGGACACAGTGGATTTTTAAAGGGCTATTTTTAGACGGTTACGCTAAATACATTGATATGCCAGTGAACTGGTGTGAAGAACTCGGAACGGTCTTGAGCAATGATGAAATCATCGATGGCAAGAGCGAAAGAGGTGGATATCCAGTAGTTCGTAAAAATTTAAAACAATGGGTCATTGACCAAACAAAATTTGCCGAACAATTGTTAGAGGGTTTAGATCGTCTCGATTGGCCAGAATCCACCAAAGAGATGCAGAGAAACTGGATTGGCAAATCTACCGGTGCAGAAATTACTTTTAAAGTAGCAAATAGCGAACATTCATTTGATGTCTTTACTACGCGTGCCGATACTATTTTCGGTTGTACCTATTGTGTTTTATCGCCGGAACATCCATTAGTAAATATCATCGTTACAGCGGAACAAAAAGCGGCGATTGAAAGTTATCAAAAGGAAGCGGCAACGAAAAGCGAAATCGAAAGAACTTCGACCGCAAAAGATAAAACTGGTTGTTTTACTGGAGCTTACGCTATTAACCCACTTAGCCATAAATTAGTTCCGATATTTATCTCCGATTATATTTTGTCGACTTATGGGACGGGCGCCATCATGGCGGTACCCGCTCACGATAGTCGAGATTATGCTTTTGCCAAAAAGTATCAGTTAGATATTATTCCTGTTCTCGAAGGGGGAAATATCGAAGAAGAAGCTTTTGAAGGCGATGGTTTACATATTAATTCTGATTTTATCAACGGATTGAATCAAGAAGAGGCCAATACTAAAATGTTGGGTTTTTTAGAAAAAAACCATATGGGCCAAAAGAAAGTAAACTATAAATTTAGAGAATGGATATTTGCCCGTCAAAGATATTGGGGAGAGCCGGTTCCAATCGTCCATTTAGAAGATGGAGGAATTCATGTTTTAGATGACGATGAGTTACCTTTAATTCTTCCGGAGTTAGATGATTATAAAGGTCGCGATGGTAAGGCTCCTCTAGAAAACGCCAAAGAGTGGGTGAAATATCACCATAAGGGTGTTAAGGGAAATCGTGAAACTTCTACCATGCCCGGCAGTGCAGGATCGAGTTGGTATTTTCTAAGATATGTCGATCCTCACAATAAAAAAATATTTTGCGATAAGAAATTAGCGGACCATTGGCTTCCTGTTGATTTATATATCGGAGGACCAGAACACGCGGTCGGCCATTTAATCTATTCTAGAATTTGGACTAAATATTTAAATGAAAAGGGATATATTTCTTTTGATGAACCCTTTAAGAAATTGATCCATCAAGGGATGATTTTAGGAAGCAATAATATCAAAATGGGTAAACGCTATCCAGAATTTGTGGTCAATCCTAGCGATATCATCAAAGAATACGGCGCGGACGCCTTTCGCTTATATGAGATGTTTATGGGTCCACTAGAGGCTAATAAACCTTGGAGCGATCAAGGAGTGGAGGCCGCTCATAAATTTTTGGAGAGAGTTTATCGCATCATTATCGAAAATAATGTAGTAATCGATGAACCCACTCTTGAACTCGAACTAACCTATCATCAAACGGTTAAAAAAGTAACTGAGGACTACGAAAATCTATGTTTCAATACGGCGATTAGCCAAATGATGATTTTTATCAATGAAGTTTATCGCGTCAATAAAATTAACCGACATTATGCTGAAGGATTTGTTAAATTATTGTCGCCGATTTGTCCTCATCTCGCCGAAGAAATGTGGCAAAAACTTGGCCATGAAACAACTATTGCTTTTGCTTCTTGGCCTAAATATCAAGAAGATAAACTCGTTCTTAAAACCGTTAAGATGGGGGTAACAGTCAATGGTAAACTAAGAGGGGAAATCTGTGTAAATGTTGACGAAGAAGAAGAGACAATTAAGAAAATGGCTTTGGAAGTTGAAAGTGTGAAACGCCATCTCGCCGATAAAAAGATTGTAAAAATCATCGTCGTTAAAAATCGTATCGTCAACGTGGTGGTGAAATAATATGAATATTTGTATTGATGTGGGTAATTCCACAATTTGTATCGGAGTTTTTGAAAATCATGTTTTGATCGCAAAGATGAGTTTTAATGTGAGTAGCAAGTTGACCGAAGATGAATTTTTTCATTTGTTCAGGCAACAATTCGACGCTTTAAAAATCGACAGACACAAAATCGCTAACATCATTTATTCTTCGGTCGTTCCTTCAATTGATCTAATCGTCATTAATGTCATTAAGAAAATATTTGGCAAAGAACCACTTTTAATCGGCCCAGGAACTAAAACGGGACTGTCGATAAAGGTCGATAATCCTCTAGAAATAGGCAACGACATCATCGCTGACCTCGTCGGCGCAAAAGAAAAATATGGTGGACCTTTGCTAATTGCCGATTTAGGAACGGCCAGCAAAATCCTTCTTCTCGATAACACTTCAACATTTACTTCCTGTCTTATTATGCCGGGATTGACGTTAAGCGCAGAATCGCTGACTAAAAAAGCGGCGCTGTTACCACAAGTTTCTTTGATTGCTCCTTCCACAGTGATGGCTAAAAACACCCTAGAAGCTATGAACGCGGGGATTGTTTACGGTCACGCTGAAATGATTAGAGGTCTAGTTAGACGCTACGAAGAAGAACTCGGTTATCCCTGCAAGCACATCCTTACGGGTGGGGGTGCTATTTACTTAAAAGATTTATTTAAAGATGATTTTATCTATGACCAAAATTTAAATTTAGAAGGTTTGAACATTATCATAGGTAAGAATGTTAAATAGGGAGAATGATTAAAAGTGAAACAAAAAGATTTTTATAAAAACTTACTCGAGCCTTATCAAGATGAGATGCTCGAAACGCTAAAACAATTTGTCGCTATCGATTCGACCTATGATGAAGCGACTGTCGACAAAAATAATCCTTTTGGTAAGGGGGTATCTAAAGCTCTGGGTTTTATTGAAGATTTAGCCAAAAGAGATGGCTTTATCGTGAATAACTACGACAATATGGTTGTCGAAATATTAAATAATGATTTAGAAAAGAATATTACGATTATGGCTCACGCTGATATCGTTCCCGTCGGGACTGGTTGGCCCCAAGATCCGTTTATATTATTAGAAAAAGACGGATTTTTATATGGACGAGGTGTCGCTGACGATAAAGGTCCCTTACTCGCGGCTTATTACGCTTTTAAAGCTTTAAGAGACAATAATTTATTAGGGCATTATCAAGTGCGTTTTTTAGTGGGAGGCAACGAAGAGAGAGGATCGGCCTGTATGGAGCATTATTTTAAAAAACTAAACAAAAAACAACCGACGCTAGGCTTTTCTCCTGATTCGGCTTTTCCTTTAACTTTTGCGGAAAAAGGGATTATCGGTTTTTCTGTCAGTAAAGATATTAATTTTCCACAACTGATTAGTATTAAAGGTGGTGTCGCTTCTAATTCTGTCATTGAAAAATGCACCGTCACCTTAAAATCAGATTTAGAATTTCTCAGCTATTTAGATGAAGTTGAAGCCGATTATTCTTATTTAGCTACCGATGAAAATATGACGCTGACCTTTCATGGAGTAGCCGCGCACGGTTCGGTCCCGTGGAAAGGCAAAAATGCCGCGATGGAAGCAGTAAAACATCTCGGTGAATTTTATAAAAACGAAGATTTTAAATTATTATATGAATTATATTCTCCTTTAAAAGGGGAAGGGGTCAAGGCTTCCGCCTATAGTGAAAACATGGGGGATAATTCTTTAAATGTCGGTTTATTTTCCTTTCTAAATGGACATCTAAATATGGTAGTAAATTATCGATATGTCGAAACTGCCAAAGAAGAAGAGATGATTGATAACATCGTGATGAGTAGCAAACCCTTTATCATCAAAGTGTTGGGAACTTCTCCTCTACTTTTTTATCCTAAAGACAGTATTTTAATTCAGACACTATTAAAGGCTTACCAAGATGAAACCGGTGATTTAGAAACACCTCTCATCGCTTCTGGTGGAGGGACATACGCTAAATCCGCGGATAACGTCGTGGCTTTTGGAATGCAATTTCCCGATTTTGATTCGCATATGCACGGCGTTAACGAATGTACAAAGATTGAACATTTAAATCTGGCGATGGCTATCTACGCTCGAGCGATTATTGAACTAGGAAAGAAAATTTAAATGCGCACGAAATTTAAAGCTTGGGCTCAACCATTTCTCGATGAACATTTAGAGATTCAATGTTCAGTGGAGGATTTAAATTCCTATCCTCGTTACTATCTAGAAATTGGTTCTGGCAAAGGGCAGTTTTTGTGCGCCATGGCTTTAAAATATCCGACTAAACTATTTGTCGGTATTGAAAGGAATGTTACTTGCGCGGGAATTACCGCTAAGAAAATAGTGGAAAACCAACTCGAAAATGCTAAATTAATGTTTGTAGATGCCGAAAAAGTCTTACCTTTAATTAAAGATAATAGTGTCGAGACTCTATTCTTAAACTTTTCAGATCCCTGGCCGAAAAAAAGACACGGAAAAAAAAGATTAACTTCAGAAAAATTTTTAAAAGAATACTATCGAATACTCAAAGAAAAAGGGCGATTAATTTTTAAAACTGACAACGAACAATTATTTAATTTTTCTTTAGAAATGATTGAAAATTCGCCCTTTGAATTAATCCTCGCGGATCCGAACTATGATGGACTCGATTCCTTTGATGAGATGAGCGAATATGAACGGAATTTTCGCCAACAAAATCTTCCTATTTATCGCATAATATTAGAAAAACTATGATTTATAAATACGGCTTAATTAACCACTTTGATAAAATCAATTCTTATCTCACTATTTTGTTTGATGATTTAGATGAGAGTATTGTTCCAGAACAAGATGAAGACGTTTTAATCTACACCAAAAATCATAAAATTATACGAATTGATATATTTCGTCTTAATAAATATGTCAAAATAAAAATCAGAGGTTTGATTACTTTGCCCAACTACGAATTGATTGCAATTTTAAATGGTTACTTAGGGAAATATGGCTGTTTGCTCGCGAGTAAAAATAACTCTGGCTTCTATTTTGCTAGAGAAAATGACAAAATTATAGTTAAAGTTAAGAAAGATACTTTGACCGCTTGTGGGAAATTTGTTAAAGAAGATCGAGTGGCCACTAATTACGATTTAGATATTTTAGATAACAACGAGTCAATTAGAGTCGATGATTGGGACGATACAATAGATAAAATCGGCCAAGACATCTTCCAAATGGAGGAAAAATAAATATGATTGAAATCAAATTAAAAGAACAAGGTATAATTTCTCGTCTAACTGATAAAACATTTAACTTACCTGAAGCTCTAGGCGAAGGTTTTTATACTGCGAATTATTTCTTAAAATCTCAAAAAATAGTCAAAGAAAATTTGGCCGATAACATTGTGACGATGCAATGGATTCAACGCCGTAATCACTCGATGCTATGCGGTATTGACGAAGCCATTGCGATTATCCACAAGTTTGCTATCCACCCCGAACAACTAGTCATTGAAGCTTTGAACGATGGCGATATCATCGAAGAAAACGAACCGGTTTTAAAAGTTACTGGCAAATATGAAAATTTTGGATTTCTCGAATCGGTAATTGATGGAGTTTTAGCAAGAAGAAGCAGTGTGGCTACGAATGTCATGGAAGTTCTAGAAGCGGCGGGTTCCACTCCCGTGTTCTCGATGGCGGATCGTCAAGATGATTATTTGACACAAGTGGGGGATGGCTATGCCACTTATGTCGCTGGGATTGATCGAGTCAGCACCGATGCCCAAGGTTTGTGGTGGGGCGGAAAAGGGATGGGAACGATGCCGCATGCCCTCATTCAAATTTGCGATGGCGACCTTATCAAAGCTTCCGAAGTTTACTTAAAAACATTTCCTCATCAACCAATCACGGCTTTAGTCGATTATCATAACGACGCTATTCGCGATTCTTTACTAATTGCTAGACATCTAGGTCGTAAACTAAATAGCGTTCGCGTCGACACTTCAAAGGCGATGGTCGATCATTATTTCGATGATAAAGATACGACTGGTTTTGATGCTCACGGAGTTTGTAAAGAACTGATTATCGCTTTAAGAAAAGCGCTCGATGAAGCGGGTTTTTCTTATGTCGGTATTACGGTTTCTTCTTCGTTTAATAAAGAAAAAATTGCGGAATGGACTAAAGAAAAAGTGCCAGTCAGTATGTATGGAGTCGGTACTGCTTTTGTCAATAACATGACTTGTGGTTTTACTGGTGATTTAGTGATGCTAAATGGGAAACCGCAAGCTAAAGAAGGTAGATACAACACTCCTAATCCGAGACTGCAGAAAGTTCCTTATCCTATTTATTAGTTAATCGATAAATAAAGGTAGAAGTATTATCCCTTGTAAATTAACAGTAATAGCGTGACTATCAATGACGGATTGTTACGTTTTTTAATGAAGGACTAATTCTTGATAGCTTGTTTATTTACGATTTTATTTTTGCTAAATAACTCACTTATTTAGATTTGTTTACAAACAATTTACAATCTGAATCTCTTTAATTTTTTACAAGATACAACATCTTTGTTAGTATGGGTATGTTAAACGGAGGAGTATGATTACGAATAGTATTATAGAAGTAAAAAATTTACATAAGTCGTATGGCGAAGTAAAAGCCGTAAAAGGCATAGATTTTGAAGTACAAAGAAAATCGTTTTTCGCCTTTTTAGGGCCAAATGGGGCGGGTAAATCTACGACTATCGATATCTTATGCACACTATTAGCCGCTGATAGAGGCGAAGTTATTATCGATGGACATGTTCTTGGCAAGGAAGATAGCGAGATTCGAAAAATCATTGGAGTGGTATTTCAACATTCAGTATTAGATGCTAGATTAACCATTAAAGAAAACCTACAGTGTCGGGGAACAATGTATGGTCTTAAAAAGACGGAAATAGATAAAAAAATAGTCGAAATTACCGAACTATTAAAATTGCAGGACATTATAAAAAGACCCTACGGTAAATTGTCTGGAGGACAAAGGAGACGATGCGATATCGCTAGAGCGCTACTATCGACTCCTAAAATATTGTTTTTAGATGAACCAACGACTGGACTAGATCCCCAATCTAGAAAAAGCATCGAAAGCACTATTCAAACATTGAAAGAAAAACATGGAGTTACCATCTTTCTCACCACTCATTACATGGAAGAAGCGGCCAACGCCGATAAAATATGTATCATCGACAATGGAAAAATAGTCGCGGATGGTTCTCCCGCGGAACTTAAAGATAAATATTCATCTGACAAATTAATTTTGTATTCTGATAGGCTCGAGGAATTAAAATTAAATCTAAGCAATTTAAAAATCGCCTATAAAGAACTCGCTGGTAGATTGGTTGTAGAAATAGAAAAAACCTTTGACGCTATCGAGTTGGTGGAAAAGGTGAGAGAAAATCTCATCAGTTTTGAAGTCGCACAAGGTTCGATGGATGATGTGTTTATCAACATCACAGGCAAACAGCTGCGAGATGATGATGCTCTAGTTTCAGAAACGAAAGAAAAAGCGAAGAAAAGATTTCAAAGGAAAAATAAATAAGCAACATTTTGAGGAAATAAGATTATGTCAGGATTAATTAAGAGAAATTTAAAAATATTTTTCAAAGATACTGGAGCGGTATTTTGGTCTTTGTTCGGCGCTTTGATAGTGCTAATTTTGTATGTGTTCTTTTTGGGCGATCTCATGGTAAAAGAAGCTGAGGCAAGCATGGGTGATTTAGCTAAACCATTTGTTTTTACTTGGGTTTTTTCAGGGATGATTTCGATTGTTTCTTTTACGACAACATTTGGGGCTTTTACTTCCGTCGTGACCGATCGAGTAAATAAAATTGAAAAAGATTTGCTAGCTTCACCTCTTCCTAGATGGCAAATTAGTGGGGCGTACTTAGTAGCCGCGGTCGTAATCGGAATGGTAATGAGCTTAGCGGTCTATGCCTTTGCGTTAATTTATCTAGCGATATTAGGGGCTCCTAGCTCGACCTTTTCTTTTTCAGTAATTATACAAACTATTGGATTAATAGCCTTATCCACTTTATCAAATACCTCAATATTACTATGCATAGCCTTATGGATTAAAACTATCGATGCTTTTGCCGCTTTGACCGCGGTGTTTTCAGCTTCGCTAGGATTCTTCACTGGGACCTACGTGCAAATAGGAATTATGCCAGAATTTGTCCAAAGTATTATCAAGTTGTTCCCATTGTCGCATTCTGCAATGTTGATTCGAAAAGTCATGATGCAACCATATTTTGGTGGTCCAGCGTTTGCTGGTGCTCCAGTGGAAGTTGTCAATGAAATTAAAGCGGATATGGGATTTAATTTTTTAGTCGGTGGGAAAATACTTCCCACCTGGGTCAGTTTTGTCGTAACCATCGGGGTGTTTATTATATTTTCAATCGTCGCTGTCGCTATTACTCTTAAGAAAAAGAAATAAAGCCTAAAAAAATAATAAAAAATCCTCAATGCTACGAGGATTTTTATTTTCGTAATTATCTCAGTACCCCAAACTTTAAGGGGGTTTAGGTACCCCTCCAAAGTTAAAGGGGATTTTTTACAAGGCCTCCAAAGTTAAAGGGGGTCTTTTTTTCTTAACTCATGGTTGCCCTTCTTTCTTTCGTAGCTT
>DURD01000043.1 GCA_012837435.1 Erysipelotrichaceae bacterium | reverse complement strand
TATCAGTTAAATGTGGCATAAAAAATAAAAAACCTCCTTTTTGTTACCTACAGGAGATTTCATTATATCTTATTAGACTAAAATCAGCTTTTTAATAGAAAACGGAAATTACTTTAAGAATTCGGAGATGCAGCATCTAAAAGTCTTTTGTTATTTACTTTTGAGCACAAATGAATAATAATAATAGCGTCAACGAAGATTGAAATCGTTGACTTCGTATAATTCCCTAATTGGTGGGTTGTCTCTACGCTAGGCCGTAAATCTAGCACTACGAATTATAACTGAAACAACCATCTGTGTGTTTCTTTGGTTATTTTTTAGAAGTAGAGGCTCCGATTAGTGGAGCTGTTTTTTATTTAAAAGGAGATTGAAGAAAATGAAAAACAAAGTTCTCAGAATCGTAGCTCTTGGTGGATTGTTGATATCCGCCACAGTGTCTCTGATCGCTTGTGGTGGCGGCAGAGCTAAAGGCATGAAGGTTGGTTTAATTTGTTTACACCCAGCCAACACCTCAACCTATGACAAAAATTTTGTCGATGCATTCAAAGCCAGTGCTAAAAAATTAGGTTTCACCGCAGTCATTCAAGAAGGCGTTCCAGAAGCTGATGAATGTCAAAGTGTAGCCGAAAACTTAGCAGAAACTGGTTGCAAAATTGTTTTTGCTGATAGTTTTGGTCATGAAGATTATATGATCGAAGCCGCAAAAAATTATCCAAACGTTCAATTCTGTCACGCAACAGGCGTTAAAGCCGTTGCTACCAATTTACCAAACTACCATAACGCTTTCGCTTCTATTTACGAAGGTCGTTATCTCGCTGGCGTCGTCGCTGGAATGAAAATTCAAGCAATGGGAGTCACTAATCACAAAATCGGTTATGTTGCCGCTCATCCATATGCTGAAGTTATTTCTGGTTACACCTCTTTCTATCTCGGTGTTAAGAGTATCGTTAGCGACGTGACCATGGATGTCAAATACACTGACTCTTGGTACGATCAAGAAGCCGAAAAAGCGGCTGCTAATGCTCTAATAGCTAACAACTGCGTTTTAATCAGTCAGCATGCTGACTCCTACGGCGCTCCATTAGCATGCGAAGAAGCTGGCGTTCCAAACGTTGCTTATAACGGCTCTACAGCTTCAGTTGCCCCCAATACATTCTTAGTTTCTTCCAGAATTAACTGGTCTCCATTCTACGAATTCGTTGTCAACGCTGTCCTTAACGAGGAAGAAATTCCTGTTGACTGGTGCGGTGGTTTCGCAGAAGGTTCCGTTGAACTTTCCGAATTGGGCACAAGCGTTGCTCCTGGAACACAAGCCAAAATCGATCAAGTTCAGGCCCAATTAGAAGCCAGTACATTACACGTTTTCGACACGAGCAAGTTCACCATCAATGGACAAACTCCTAACGAAGAAAATATGGCCCCTAGCAAACAATGGACATTCAATTATCCTGATGGCACTTTGTTTGTTGATGATGGTTACTACCGCGAATCTGAACATCGTTCCGCTCCAAGCTTTGATGTTCTCATCGATGGCATTACCGATACAGGTCACATCAACCCCAATCCTCAATAATAATTTATATTAATAAAAAATTTAATTTTAGCGGGGCCAACCACCCCGCTAAAATAGGTTAAGCAACATGAAAAAAGAATTAACAATTTCCATGAAAGGTATCAGCAAGGCGTTTGGAAACGTCGTTGCTGTTCATAATGCAAATCTCGAATTATATTCCGGAGAAATTTTATCTTTGCTAGGAGAAAATGGTAGCGGAAAAACTTCTTTAATGAACGTTTTAGCCGGCATCTATTTTCCTGATGAAGGTGAAATTTTTTATAAAGAAAAAAAGATTAGTATCAATTCTCCTGCCGATGCTTACAAATATCAAATTGGCATGGTCCATCAACACTTCAAATTAGTGGATACTTTTACCGCTGTTGAAAATGTTGTGACTGGTTTAAGAAAAAAAGATTATCAGGCTATCGCCGAAAGCGAAGGCGAAAAATATCAAGGATATAATTTAAAGACCAGTGCCAAACGCATTGAAAAAATTTGTAAACAGTTTGGTTTTGAGATTGATCCGTGGCAAGTAGTTAACACCATGTCTGTCAGTGAAAAGCAGACATTAGAAATAATAAAAATACTGTTTAGAGGCGTAAATATTTTAATTTTGGATGAACCCACCGCTGTTTTAACGCCGCAAGAAACACAACACCTATTCAAAGTTTTGCGGAACATGAAAAAAGCAGGTAAATCAATTATTATTATCACTCATAAACTAAATGAAGTTTTGGAAATTAGCGACCGAGTTGTTGTTCTCCGCAAGGGTGAAGTTGTTGGAGACATTTTAACTAAAAAAGCTAATGAAGAAATTTTAACCGAGATGATGGTCGGTCATAAAATTGACTTAAATATTCATAGAAGCGAAGTGCCGAACACTGGTGTGCGTCTAAAAGTAAGAGACTTGAGTTTAAAAAACAGAGAAGGTAGAAAAGTTCTTAAAAATGTCAGTTTTGATTTGCATGGTAGCGAGATATTAGGGATTGCTGGTATTTCAGGAAGCGGTCAAAAAGAGCTTCTGGAAACCATCGCAGGTTTGAACAAAAATACTGAAGGCACAGTTATTTTCCACAATCCAAAAAAAGATAGGCCTGTTACTTTTTATCATAAAAACATAAAGCAAATTAGGGCGTTAGCTAAAGAGAATAAATTTTACACCAAGGATCAAAGTCCTTTAGATTTGACCCCCATAAACAATAAGCAATTAATTAAAATGGTTAACGACGAAGAAATCCTTTTTTACGAAGATGAAATTATCGATTTGAAGGGTAAAAAACCTATTGAGATTCGAGACTTGGGTATTAAACTATCCTTTGTGCCAGAAGATAGACTTGGCATGGGTTTAGTCGGCAATATGGATATCATCGACAATATGATGCTGAGAAGTTTCAGAAAAGGGAAAGGTTTTTTTGTCCACCGTCAACAACCAGAAAAATTAGCGGAACAGGTCGTTGGTCAACTTGATGTCAAAACGCCAAATTTAACAACTACAGTTAAAAAACTATCGGGTGGAAATATTCAAAAAATACTGGTTGGTAGAGAAATATCTTCCCAGCCTAAAGTTTTAATGGTGGCCTATCCCGTTCGTGGACTCGATATCAATTCTTCTTTCCTTATTTATAAACTTTTAAACGAACAAAAGGAAAGAGACGCTGCCATTATTTATGTCGGTGAAGATTTAGACATTATATTGGCGCTTTGCGATCGCGTTCTCGTGTTAGCGGATGGCGAAGTAGCCGGAATTTTAGATTGCCGAAAAACAAACAAACTTGAAGTAGGTCTATTGATGACTAAGAAAAACGATAAGGAGGAGAATCGAAGTGAACAATGAAAATAGCTTAGTAAAAAAACCATTTATTCATATTTCTCGCCGTAGTGATGTTAGCAAAAAAACTACAATTATCGTTAGAGTGGTAACCATTCTTTCTGCTTTAT
Source organism: Erysipelotrichaceae bacterium (assembly GCA_012837435.1). Classification (GTDB taxonomy): domain Bacteria; phylum Bacillota_I; class Bacilli_A; order RFN20; family CAG-826; genus RUG14515. Next base: position 3,895 of record DURD01000043.1, on the reverse strand, counting down.
TGATGTGCGGACTAGTTTCCACAATAGTGGCTCCAGGAAGTTTTTTAGATTTTTACATCTATATTTACGAAGGGACTCTGTTCTCTTTCAATACTCTTTTAGCAACCGTTTGGAATGCGGGATTATTATTACTAATTGCCGCTGCTATTACCCCTGCTTTTAAAATGAAATTTTGGAATATCGGCGCTGAAGGTCAAGTTCTAATGGGTGCTCTCGGAGCGGTTATCATTATGAAATTTGTCGCTCCCTCCATTCCCAATGCACTTGCGCTTCTCCTAATGCTAGTTTTCTCCATTGTGTTTAGTTCTATTTGGGCATTCATTCCTTCGCTGTTCAAAGCTCTTTTTAACACCAATGAAACTTTGTTCACTCTAATGATGAATTATATTGCTATTGGCATTGTAGCTTCGTTTTCTCTGCGCTACAAAGCTCCCACTAGCACCGCTTTAGGCATCATCAATCAAGACACCCACCAAGGGTGGCTTCCTGAAATCGGTGGTTATAAATATATAATCAACATCATCGTTATTATCGTCCTAGTGGTTCTCGTCTGGGGATATTTAAAATTCAGTAAACACGGCTATGAAATCGCTGTTCTCAACGGTAGTGAAAGAACTGCTGAGTATGTCGGTATCAACGTTAAAACTGTCACCATGAGAACAATGATTTTATGCGGAGTTTTATGTGGGATAGCCGGATTCTTAATTGTCGCAGGAGCTAGCCACACCGTTAGCGATACAGTGGTTGGCGGACGAGGTTTTACCGCTGTCATGATAAGTTGGCTTGGTCATTTTAACCCGCTAGAAATGGCTCTTTATGCTCTGCTAAACGAATTTATTTCTACTGGAGGTAGAAATGCTGCTGGTAACCTAGGTTATAGCGTTGAAGTGGCTAGAGTTTTATCAGGTCTATTCTTTCTAGCTATTTTAACAAGTGAGTTCTTTACTAACTTTAGGATTAAATTAGATTTTTCTTTCTTGAGAAAAAATAAAAATACTCCTACCCAAAATTTAGAAGGAGGCAAATAAGATATGTTTTTAAAAATTATTATCGATTCTATTCGTTTTGCCACCGTCTTCATGTTTGGTTCAACTGGAGAAACCATCACAGAAAAATCTGGTCACCTCAATATGGGTACGCCGGGTATAATGTGCATTGGTGCGATGGGCAGCGCTGTTGGAGCGTATGTTTACTTGCTGCTTTGTGGTGGCGCGGGTAACGCTAATTGGTTTTTGTCTTTGTTCGTACCGATGCTGTTTTGTCTACTATTTGCCGCAGCAGCGGGAGCGTTATTCTCCTTTTTCGCAGTGACGCTTCGCTGCAATCAAAACGTTACTGGTTTAGCTTTGACAACATTTGGTGTTGGTTTGTATCCTTTAGTTATTTCCATGTTGGACGGACAAATAACTGTTGGTTTTTCCACTCTTTCACATAAATATATTTCTGTTCTATTTCCTCCGGCGTTTGTTAATAGCAATTGGTTTACACAGCTATTTTTCTCTTATAGTTTTTTAGTTTATCTTGCAATTCTTCTTGCCATTGTCGTAGCCATTGTTATGAAAAAAACTAGGGTTGGTTTATTTTTAAGAACAGTAGGCGAAAACCCTGCTGCCGCAGATGCAGTGGGTATCAACGTTGATCGCTACAGATACATAGCTACGATTATTGGTTCGGCGATTTCTGGACTAGGCGGAATGTTCTATCTACTAGACAGATGTAGCGGAGCTTTTGAATACATTATCGATGCCTATGGTTGGCTGGCCATTTCTTTAGTTATTTTTACCATGTGGAGAACGGAGCTCGGCATCATTGGTTCGTTCTTATTTTCGTTCTTATACATTTTTCCAAAATATTTAAATTTTTCAGGTCCAGATAAAAAACTTATTGAGCTATTGCCCTATGTAGCCACGATTGTCATTCTCGTATTGACAAGCATCTCTAAACGAATGGGTCGAGCGCCCGCGGGATTAGGTCAATCATATTTTAGAGAAGATCGATAAAGAAAATAGTATTCGCTTATAAATCCTGTGTTTTAGCAATTATCTTTTAATGTGTTGTTTGTACCTACTTTTTAGTTTTTTGTTTCACAAAAATTTCAATAAATATCAAAAAACAATTTGATATAAAAACGAAGCCCTCCTCGTTGTTTTTTGTTTGAATTATAGTGCGATTTAATAAAAATGAGTCTGATTTGTTTCAAAAATTGAATTTAATGTCTGTTCTTTGTCTTTGTCTGAGATTAAATTAAGATAGTCGAAGCGAGAAGCTTTTGAAGTATTTTGGTGGTCTCCTAGAAACTATTTTTTGCAAAAGGAAATTGGTTTACAAGAAAAACAAGTATATGTTACACTTAACCTATAAGAGAAGCTCGTAAAAGAGGTTCGCTAACAACATTCAACAATAATAATTTTTAATAGTTTAATCAAAAAGGAGATTGGAAATGAAAAAATTAATGATTTTTATGCTATCCGCGCTCGCGCTATGTAGCTGTCAATTTTCATCAAGTCAAAGAGAAAACCCGAATGACCCAGGTGCTGATGGCGTTTTTATGGACGGCTTGTTAGCCGTTAAACAGGATGGCAAATGGGGTCATGTGGATAAAAAAGGTAATGTGGTTATACCTCTTGCTTACGATGGAGCCTCTGCGTTCTATGACGGCGTTGCTTTGGTGCAAACGGGTAAAAACGAAATGCAGTTAATCAACAAAAAAAATGAGACCTTGCTCCCTCAAGCGTACAGCTATTTATTCAGAGCTGAAAAAAACGCAATCTTTTACAAAGTTGGTGAAAAGTTTGGGTTGATGGATGCAAAAGGAAATTTGCTAACACAAGCAATTTATGATGACATTAGTCCTTTTTATGATGGTCTTGCGGCTGTAGAAAAAGACGATAAATGGGGATTCATAGACAAAACAGGTAATGTCCACATCGATTTAATATACTACACCGTTGAAGATTTTGATGATTACGGAAATGCTCGAGTGCAATCAGCCGAAAATTATAAATGGGGACTGATCAACAAAAATAAAAACATGGTTCTTGAAAATTTAGAAACAATAAGAGGCGAAGGGCCGCTTTACGCTGCAAGAGAGAATTATGAATCTGGATATAAACTTTACAAGGTAGACGGATCGCTTTTTAATAATGAAGTTTATAAATATGTATCTTGGTACGCGGTTGATTACATCCTTAACGTGGAAACAGAAACTGAAGATTTGTTTGTTTGGTTCAATGAAGATGGATCAATATTCAAGTCTGTACCATACGATAGTGGTTACCGCGGATATTATCGGGATGGCAAAGATCTAAAACCTTATCTCTCGTCCTATGGTGATGGAAATATCGATATTCACTTCAGAAATTCCACTATTCACCTACAAGGCGATCGTTTGGTACAAGCGATAACTAACAAAATTTTTATCGTTAGTAGAAATGAGAAATGCGGCATCATTGACAATAACAATAATATTTTATTTGATTTTACACACGACGTTGTTTATTCAAACGATCGCACTTACTACATTTGTCAGTTAGATAAAAAATATGGCGTTATTGGTCCTAAGTATGATGTAATAGTTCCAGCAGTATACGATGACTATAATGTTTCCGCCTCGAATGTTTTGGGTACATTGTATTATTAAAACCTATCTTTCTTAACGAAATGTCATATTAACAAATTCATTAAAAATTTAACCAAAACAGTTAATAAAAGGGGTATTAATGTTTCCTAAAAAAAGAAATCGGGTTTTGTTTTGAGATTGTTAAAAAGTTTGGCGCTCCAAACTTTAGGGGGGACTGATTAAAAATCCTCCAAAGTTAAAGGGGGACCGTATTAGGTCGGAATTATAATTTTCCGGCCTTTTTATATGCCCCTCTTTTGCCTCTGGGCCTCTTTT
>DURD01000009.1 GCA_012837435.1 Erysipelotrichaceae bacterium | reverse complement strand
GCTCTAAAACACATTAAATCGCTAACTTTTCTCATAGTTAATTCAGTTTTTTTCATGAATAACGGAAATTAGTCTAAGAAAAAACCGATTTCGAGTGAAACCGGAATTTAGTTTAAGAATTTACATAAAAATAAAATGCTAGAAAAAACCTTGTTGTTTTGTGAACAAGCGTCCTCTTTAAAAAACCACTCGTTGTCCCGAGTAGTTGTTTAGTTAATATAGGTTAATTATTGCTCGACATTATGATAGACATTTTGAACATCTTGCAACTCATCAAGAGCTTCGCATAGTTCATCGAATTTAAGTTTGTCTTCTGAATCAGTTATCTCAATTAAATCATTTGCTAAATAAACTATTTCTGCAGTATCAAATTCCATAATGCCCATCGCACCTAAAACTTCTCTCGCACTACCAAATGCTGATGGTTCCACTAAAACTTCTATTTTTCCTGAGTCTTCCGTTACCTCTTGGACATCGACATCAGATAAAATTAATTTTTCTTCAACTTCCTCGCGATTGTTACCATCAAAAATAAATACACCGTATTGTGTAAAATTATATAAAGTTGAACCCAAGTGACCGCCTTTTTTTGTAAATATCGTTCTTATTTCAGTGAAAGCGCGATTAGTGTTATCAGTTAATGTTTCAACGACAAAAAAAGAATTGCCTGGTCCAAACGCTTCATAAAGACCTTCGACATAATTTTCTACTTCGCCACCTTTAGCTTTTTGAATGGCTCTTTCGATGATGTCTTTAGTAACGTTTTGACCTCTCCATTTTTCAACAGCGGAACGCAGCGCTAAATTCATTTCTGGATCAGGAACGCCAGATTTCGCCGCCATATAAATTTCTTTACTTGCTCTCCTATGGAGGGCTGATTTCTTTGCTGCGGTAATCGCCATCGATTTGGCTCTTACTTGATGTGCTCTTCCCATAAAAACTCCTTTGATAGGTTCAACAAAATCATACCACTTGTTCGGACAATAATGAATATGAACATACTTTTTTATTGATTAGAAGATTATTTGTCTAAGAAAAAACAACCTGATTATCTCTAACTTCTTAATACATGACATCGACTAGATACAGTCCACAAGATGGGGCTTTATAGGAAACAATGTTTCTTTCTTGAAAATTATCTAAACGATTCTTAATAAAGCTCATTTCTTCTTTTTTGCTGGCAACACTCATCGCAGAGCCCACCATATTTCTAATTTGATAACGCATAAAGCCATTCCCTTCAAAAGTTACTTTGATAAGATTATCCGTTTTATCGACATCAATCATGTAGATTGTTCTTATAAAATTATCCTCGTCTTCCTCTTTTGAAGTAAAGTTTTGAAAATTATGTTCTCCCTTAAAATAGAGTAGTGCTTCTTTAAATAAAACAAAATCAAAGTCCATCGGAAAAACATAACTAAATTCATAAGCAAAGGGGTCTTTGCCATCTAAAACTATATGATATTCATAGACTTTTCTTTTTGCAGAATAACGTGCATGAAAGTTGTCATCTACGACTTCTAACGAAATAATCTTGATATCGTCCGGCAACATTTTATTTAACGAATAGGTTAAAAGATTCAAGTCCTTTTCTCTCTCGCAAACATAATGAAAACACTGTTTTAAAGCATGTGTTCCAGCATCTGTTCTTCCACTTCCGACAATGTCAATTTTGGAATTATAAACTTTAGAAAGAGCCTCTTCTATCGTAGCTTGCACACTGAGGTAATCGACTTGCTTTTGCCATCCATAATAATTAGTGCCTTTATATGAACATCTTCCAAATATTTTCATCTTTTAAAATCCTTTTACTCTAAAAATTATATTGACTAAATCGAGAGGGTTTTCTTTTGTATCAATGACAAATAAATAAATGATTAGAGCAAAAAAACCTCCGACAATTAAAAACGCAATAATATCTCTATATGAAAATTTTAATGAGCGATATCTCGTACGCTTAGCTTTAGGATCGTAACCTCTAACAATCATAGCGTTTGCTAACTCCTCACTTCTTTCTAAAGCCGAAACAAATAGAGGAATGATAAGAGCGATAATTGCACCGAAACGTTTAAACAATCCACCGTGATTGAAATCAATTCCACGCGAAGCTTGGGCCTTCATAATTCTTTCGGTTTCATCGAGCAAAGTCGGAATAAAACGTAAAGCAATCGATAAAGTCATAGCGATTTCATGAACGGGGAAACGTATCGGTTTTAAGGGGGTCATGTACCATTCAAAAGCATAAGTCATATCCATAGGTTTTGTCGCGCTAGTTAAAATGGTTGTGAGCGAGAGCATCAAAACTAAGCGCATAATGATATAGCCAGATTGACAAATAGCATCCCACTTAACTTCCAGTTGCCCAATTGAAAAAGCCGTTGGCAAATAGTAATTATTGTTAGGAACAAATATATAAATGGCCATAAGGATTATGATAAAAAACCACATTCCACTGAGAGATTTGAAAAGATTTAAAAAATTAATACGCGCCATCAGCATTACAATTATTAACAAAACGACGTACAGTCCGCTCATGAGTAACGAGGTAGACCACATATTAAATTGAAAGAAAATACCAACCATCAAGATGAGCATGAGAAAAATTTTGTTTCTAGCATCGAGATGATGAATAAATGTTTCATGGAAGGTGTATCGCCCAAAAGTCATGCTAGACATCTTTTTCCCTCCATTTTTCGATGTATGGCAACAAATCTTCGATAGTTCGAATATTCTCTAAAGGTAAGTCCATGCCTTTTTCTTTTAATTTCTTTGCAACTTTTATAATGGACGGAATATCTAAACGATCATAATTTTGAATATGAGAAAATAGTTCGCTAGGAGTTCCTGAAAAAACCATTTTTCCGTTATCGAGCATAAAAACTTTTTCCGCATAAGTATTTACTAAATTCATATCATGAGTCACCACGATAATGGTTTTTCCTTGCTTGTGCAAATTAACGATTAGTGACATGAGTTCTTTGCTACTTTCCGGATCAAAACCGACAGTCGGTTCATCAAAAATTAATATCTCTGGATTGATAGCGAGAATACCGGCGATGGCCACTTTTCTTTTTTCACCACCGCTGAGTTCAAAAGGCGGTCTTTGATAAAAAGATTCGTCTAGACCTACTTGGCTTAAAGCTAAATGTGCTTTTTCAAGGGCTTCTTTTCCTTTAATTCCAAAATTTTTTACTCCAAAAGCCACATCTTTTTCTACCGTTTCTTCAAATAGTTGGTACTCTGGAAATTGAAAAATAAGACCGACGTGCTTTCTGAGATTTTTTAACTTGCGACTTTTTCGATTTTTAAAAGAGACGATATATTCATCGATTTCTATTTCTCCTTTATCCGGTATCAATAAACCATTAAAACATTGAACTAATGTTGATTTACCACTCCCTGTTTCTCCCACTAGAGCAACAAACTCATTGTTTTCAATATTTAAAGAGACATCGGAAAGCGCTTGGGTAGCATGTGATGTTTTCTTTTGATAGGTGTAAAAAACATTGCTTACCTTGATGCCCATATATCCTCCACTAATTGGTCTATATTTTGTGCTTGAGATTTAATACCGATTTTATTCAGTTCCTTTTCAAACCGATAAACAAAAGGCATTTCTAATCTCAAAGAATGCAACATTTTTTCATCGCGCAAAACCTCTCTCGGTGGGCCTTTTTTTACTAATTTACCGCGGCTTAAAACTAGTACTTCGTCACTTAAGAGAGCCTCGTCAATATCGTGAGTTATTAAGATGAGGGTCAAGTCCTTATTTTCTCTATGAATTCTACTAATAACTTTTCGAACAGTGGATTTACCTTTAGGATCTAACATCGATGTCGCTTCATCGAGAATCAATATTTCTGGGCGTAAAATTAAAGCTCCAGCAATTGCCACTCTCTGCTTTTGACCACCGGAAAGATTGCTCGGTTCTTTTTTTAGATAATCAGACATTCCGACTTCATCAGCAAATCGCTCAATTTCTTTTTGCATTAGATGAGGAGGAAAGTTTCTATTTTCTAAACCAAAAGCAATATCATCTTCCACTGTCGAACCAATAAACTGGTTATCGGGATTTTGAAAAACTAAAGCGGTTTTAGTTTGTAATTTTGTCATGTTCTTTTTTGTGATTTCCTCGTCGTCAAAAAAGATTTGACCACTTTTTTTATCTAATAAACCCACAATTAGTTTTGCTAAAGTGGACTTTCCTGAACCATTATGTCCAATGATAGAAATAAATTGTCCTTTTCTAACTTTAAACGAAATATCATCGATAACAAGCGATTTATTGTCATATGAAAAAGATAGGTTTTTAATTTCAAGTTTGTTCATGTTAGGCATTATAACATGCACATTAAAAAATAAATATCGATATCCGCTATTTCACTTCGTGATTAGTCTCATATTACCAATCTTTTTTATAAGTTTTAATAATCTTTTTCAATTTATTAAGTGCGTTATTGAAGGTTAAATATAATGTTGATCTTTTCATAATTCCTGCTTTTTCTAAATCGCTCATTTCATATCCGAGAAGCAGCAAATAAAGTATAGAAAATTCTTTATTTTTAAATGTTTCTCTGTTTTCTTTTAACGCTCTCATTACCATTTTGATTTTTTCTTTTATTGAGAAATCTTCGTCTTCTTCTTTTAGGACTTCACCGATGGCTATTCTTTCATCGTTTTCATCGTCAAGAATTAGTGAACCTCTAAAACTTTTTGCGCCAGCATTATAGGAATTTTTAATGATATAATCCATTATTTCTTTTGTCATTACCCCTTTCCAAAATGAATAAAAAGAACATAATTCCGGATTATATTTTCTCACCACATAATTAAAATGGTTGGCACAAACAACCATTATTTCATCGAAACTTATACCGGTTCCTGGATACTTTTCGAGTAGTTCGTTAGACAATTTTTTATTGTAATTTTGGTAGCGTCTGACTAAGAGTTGATATGCATCGTGATTTCCTTGTGCGGTGAGTACATGTAAGTGTTCATCCAATATGCGGTTATAGGATTGCTTCTTGCACATGGACAAATCTCCTTTCTAGATATTTGTTTTGCTCACCTCCGCTAATATGATGCCGGCAGCAACAGAAGCGTTTAAACAATTGACTTGGCCAAATTGAGGAATTTTGACAACGTAATCAGAATTTCTCAAAACTAATGACGAAATACCTTTGCCTTCGCTTCCTATGACGATAACGACTGGAAAATCGTATTTGATATCAGAATAAATTGTGTCTGCACTGCCGTCTGTAGAGACAATCCAATATCCTGCATCTTTTAAAGTTTTTATAGCCTGATTGAGATTATTGACAATCGCTACAGGCACATAATTAATTGCCCCAGCACTAGTCTTAGCGACAGTGGCAGATAAAGAAACAGAATGATGTTTTGGTAAGATAACGCCTGAAACTCCAAAAAAATCCGCACTTCTTAAAACTGCACCTAAATTGTGGGGATCGTTGATATTGTCGAGCATGACAATAATTTTTTTGTCTTTGTTTTTGGCTCTAGCGATAATCTCTTCCAAGCCTACTGTTTGATAAGGTTTTAGCTGTGCGGCTACCCCTTGATGGACCCCCTTACACATTTTTTCCATTTCATTTACAGCGATGTAAGTGGGTTGAATATTATTGTCTCTTAACAATGATAGAATTTTTTCATCATTAAAACCGTTTATTAAGAAGACCTTAATAATTCTCCTAGCGCGAACAGCTTCGATTAATGGATTTTTGCCATAAATAAGATTGATATCTTTTTTCATCTTTTCAATCCGTTTCTTCGATATTAATTAATGTTATTCTAAAGAATATAAAGTTTCAATGTTTTATCGATGGATGGTGACATTTCTGACTACATTATTCCTTTTTCGATAAGGAAGTCTCTAATTTCGTCTGACTTTGCAAAATCCTTATTTTTTTTGCTTATCAGATATTGCTCATACAAAAGCGAAATTTCGCTATCGAAAACAACATAAGAAATATCTAGACCCAAAATATAAAACATATCAGTTAGAGTTTTAAATAAATTATTTAATAGATTAAAATCTGTCTCTCGACTTCTTATTTGTAAGTTAAGCCTTCTCAAAACATCATACACTTCTGATAAAGCATTCGCAGTTTTGAGATCGTCGGCGAGAGCTTCTAAAAATTTATCGATAAATAAGGGTTGGCCCTCGTTGATATCGATTTTATTAGTTTGCAATTTTAACGCCGCTTGTTTATAGGCCGATTGCAAACGCTGGATAATTTGTTGTGCTTCTTTTATAGTTTCATCAGTAAAGTTCACAGTCTGACGATAGTGAGCATTTAAAATGACTAAACGGGTGACAGGGCCCCCATATCTAGCAATCACCTCTTTAGCGTATATGACATTACCTAAAGATTTGGACATTTTTTCGTTTTCAATATTGATAAAGGCATTGTGCATCCAATACCTAGCAATCTTATTTTGATGAGTGGCTTCTGACTGGGCGATTTCATTTTCGTGGTGAGGAAATTTTAAATCGTAACCTCCTCCATGAATATCGATTAAATGGTTAGGAAAAATAGCGTCAATCATCACGCAGCATTCGGTATGCCAACCTGGTCTACCTTCGCCCCAAGGAGATGGCCATTTAATACCTTCATCCGTCCTTTTCCATAAAGCGAAGTCCACTGGACTTTCTTTAAGAGAGTTTTCTTCCACGCGCGCTCCGACCTTTAGATCTTCGATGTTTACGCCACTTAATATTCCGTAATCCTTAATCTTGTTAACGCGAAAATAAACATCTCCGTTAATTTCATAAGCGGCACCGATTTTTACCAAATTATCAATGTAAGCGATAATCTCATCCATGTATTCAGTGACTCTTGGTTTAATTGTCGGAGAGATTGAACCAATTTCTGCGACACTCTTTTCAAATTCAGCGATATAATAATCCGCTAATTCTTTTTCTGATTTACCTTCTTGTTTTGCCGCTTTAATGATTTTATCATCGACATCCGTGTAGTTGCTGACATAAGTGACATCATAACCAACGTAAGTTAAAAAGCGTCTCAATATATCAAAAATCACAACGGGGCGCATATTGCCAATGTGAGGATAATTATAGACGGTCGGACCACACACATATATGCTGACTTTACCTTTTTCAAGAGTGTGGAAGTCTTCTAGCGAATTAGAAAGAGAATTGTAAAATTTAATATTCATATTGCTTACCTATATATTATAAGAAAAAAGGGGCGAATTTATAGAGTTTTCGCCCCTTTATCGATAGTTTTAATTATTTCTTCTTTTCAGGATAAAGAACTCTATCAGCGTCATAAGACGTATGAAGCAATTCTTCGGAGAGTTCACTACCAGGTTCACCTAAGAAATCTTTATATAATCTCTGAATGTCTTTGTTATTATGAGATTGGCGAATGACTTGACGCTCGTCTTCTTTGTAAAGAACTGAAGCTCGCTTTTTAGCGTAAGTATCTAAAATGTCGTCGCCTTCATTAGGTAAGAACATCGGTTTGATGAAGGGCTGGCCGCCCCCATTAATACATCCACCTGGACAACACATTATTTCGATGAAAGCATAGGGTGAAGTGCCTTCTTTGATTTGATCTAATAAAGGTTTAGCGTTAGCCATACCCGAAGTGACTGCCACTTTGATTTCTGTACCGTTGATATTTAAAGCCGCTTCTTTAACGCCTTCTAATCCGCGAACTACATTGAAATTCACTGGACCATATTCTTTACCGGTAAGCCAGAAATAAGTTGTTCTTAAGGCCGCTTCCATCACTCCGCCAGTCACGCCAAAGATTACGCCTGCGCCACTATATTCACCTAATAAGTCGTTATCGAATTCTTCTTCTGGTAAATCTTTCCAGATGATGCCAGAACGTTTGATCAATTTTGCTAATTCCCGAGTAGTTAAAACTGCATCGACATCGTTTGGCATCTCTTTTCTTTGTCTTTCATATTTTTTAGCAGTACATGGCATGATGGAAACGACGAATATATCATCTGGATTTAAACCATTTTTCTTAGCGAAATATGTTTTAATAATCGCCCCCACCATCATGTGTGGAGATTTACAGGTCGAAACATGGGGAATGAGTTCGGGATAAAAATATTCCAAATAATTAATCCAACCAGGAGAACAGGAAGTAATTTGAGGAAGAGGAGCGACTTTCTTAGTAATTCTTTCCATGAGTTCGTGAGCTTCTTCCATAATAGTTAAGTCCGCGCCGAAATTCGTATCAAAAACCCGATAGAAACCTAATCTACGTAAAGCCGCGACCATTTTGCCGGTTCCTGGCGTACCGACAGGTTCATCGAATTCTTCTGCAATAGCAGCTCTAACCGCCGGGGCGGTTTGAACAAATACTTTTTTGCCCGCTTTAAAAGCAGCGTCGACTTTATCAATTTCTTCGTGTTCGTATAAAGCCCCCGTGGGGCAAACATTCACACATTGACCGCATTGCAAGCAAGGCGATTCCGCAAAACTCCTATTTTGTACGGGAGCAACAATCGTATTAAAACCGCGATTTTCAAATCCTAAGATAGAAATACCGTGAGCTTTTTTACATCTTTCCACACAGCGACCACATAAAATGCATTTGGCGGTATTTCGCATTAAACCCGGAGCAATTTTATCGACGGTCGCCGGTGTAGTTTGGCCTGCATACTTTAAGTCTCTTGCTCCGACAATTTTAGAAACTTCTAATAGTTCGCATTTGCCTTGTTTTACGCACTGCAAACAGTTTTTTTGGTGATTGGAAAGTATCAATTCTACGGAGGCTCTTCTCGCTTCCACCGCTTTTTGGGAATTAGTAATGATTTCCATACCTTCGTTGACTGGATAGACACAAGAAGCTACGAGACCGCGAGCACCGACCACTTCCACTAAACAAACGCGACAAGATGCTTGTGAGCATTCGCCATGATTAAAAGCACAAAGAGAAGGAATGAGGTAGCCGCATTTTCTTGCCGCTTCTAGGATTGTTAGGCCAGCTTTAACTTGGTAAGCCTGACCATTAATTTTTATATTAACTAATGCCATTGTTCTTTCCTCCTACCTCTTAATAATGGCGCCAAAGCGACAGCCCGATAAGCAGTTACCACATTTTACGCATTTATTAACATCAATTTCTAAAACAAATTTATTGGGAATTTTTGCGGGTTTATCAGTAGCGTGGATACAGTCAACAGGGCAACCTCGCTGACATAAGCCACAACCAGTACATTTTTCAGGAACAATATAATATTCCATCATGTTTTTGCAAACATGAGCAGGACATTTATGATCAACCACGTGAGCTCGATATTCTTCTGGGAAAGCTTTCATGGTACTAATTACTGGATTAGCCGCCGTTTGGCCTAAGGCACAGAGTGAATTGTTTCTAATCACTTCGGCTAATTCTTTCAAGCTATCTAAATCTTCGAGAGTCCCTTTGCCATCGCAAATTTTTGTCAAGATATCCAAACATCTCTTAGTGCCAATACGGCACGGGGAACATTTACCACAAGATTCATCACAGATAAATTCCATGTAGAACTTAGCGACATCGACCATGCAGTTGTCTTCATCCATGACGATCGCACCACCAGAACCCATCATGCTACCAGCAGCAACTAAACTGCCAAAATCAATGGGTGTGTCTAAATCTTTTTCAGTTAAACAGCCCCCAGAAGGACCGCCAGTTTGAATAGCTTTAAATTTCTTACCACCAGGAATTCCCCCACCGATGTCATAAATCAATTGTCTTAACGTAACACCCATGGGAACTTCAACCAGACCAACGTTATTGACCTTGCCACCGAGAGCGAAGACTTTTGTGCCCTTGGTATCTGCTGTTCCGATGGAGGCAAATTTTTCCCAACCTTCTCTTAAAATAGTGGGAACAACAGCCAGTGTTTCGACATTATTGACCACAGATGGGCAGCCCCATAAACCCTTGACTGCGGGAAAAGGGGGACGAGGACGCGGCATACCGCGTTTACCTTCTAAACTATTAATAAGTGCGGTTTCTTCACCACAAACAAAAGCCCCCGCTCCTAATCTAATATGACAATGGAAAGAAAAATCAGTACCTAAGATGTTATCACCTAACAAACCGATTTCTTCTAAATCTTTGATAGCTTTGGCTAATCTTTTGACAGCGACAGGATATTCCGCACGGACATAGAAATAACCATCTTGTGCTCCGATCGCATAGCCGGCAATCATCATGCCTTCGATGACTAGACAGGGATTACCTTCGATGATGGAGCGATCCATGAATGCACCAGGATCACCTTCGTCACAGTTACAAATCATGTATTTAGGTCCATCGGTTTTTGGCACAAAGGACCATTTTCTACCAGTGGGAAAACCCGCACCACCACGACCACGTAAGCCTGATTTTGTCACTTCTTGTATCACTTCATCTCTCGTCATATGTAGGGCTCTATTCAAACCCTTGAACGCCCCAAAGCCAATAGCTTCATTGACATCCTCTGGATTGATTTCGCCGTTACCTGCCAAAGCATAGTTTCTATTTTGGAGACGATAGAAATTAATATCTTTTTGTTTTTGAACTTTTTCTTTTGTTTGAGGATCTATGAAGAGCAAGCGTGTTACTACTTCGCCACCTAAAATATCTTTTTCGAATATCTCTTTTACATCCGCGGTTTTGACTTTTGTATAAAGAGTGTCTTCGGGAAAAATTTTAACGAAAGGGCCTTGAGAACAAAACCCGAAACAACCAACGATGTTGGCGGTCACTTTTTCTTCTAAATCTTTTTCTTTTATTAAACGATTAAATTCGTCGACAATGAGTTGTGAATCGCTCGATAGACAACCCGTCCCACCACAAACAACGATAGCGCGATGGCCTTTTTCACAGTGGAATTTTTTATCCAAACATTTACTACAATGATCGATGCGTTCTAGTAAATCTTTTTCACTAACAATTTTTGCCATAATCATTGGGCCTCCTTCGCGCGATAGGAATCGATAATTTTTTTGACATCATCGACTTTTACTTGTGGATAAGCTTTGCCGTTGATACTTACGGCTGGTGCAATAGCGCAAGCGCCGATGCAGCGGAGAACGTCTAAGGTGAATAATCCATCTGGAGTTGTTTCACCTGGTTTGATATTGAGTAAATCGCTAAATTTGTCGCACACCAATTGACTGCCCTTGACATAGCAAGCAGTTCCTAAACAAACACCAATAACGTATTTGCCTTTTGGTGTCATTGAAAAAAATGAATAGAAAGTAACAACGCCGTAAATTTCACTAAGGGGAATACCAGTTAATTCGCTGACCAATTCTTGTACCTCTAATGGGACATAGCCAAAATCTCTCTGAATTTCTTCAAGAATCATCATAAGAGGTGTTGGTTCATTTTTATAGCGTTCAACTATTTCGGTAATTTGATTTACAGCCTGTGGTTGTAATTTTGCCATAATAGCCTCCTAATTTATTTATTACTTCTAGTAATCAAGCGTCTTTCATTATACGAGCGACCACCTGAAATGACAACATTAATTTCATTAATAGAATCTAATAAAACTATTCGGCATAATTTGAAATGTTTAGAGCGTTGATTTAATTCCCTTTATAACTATCAATGAGGATTTGTTTCATGTCTTCAACGAGGGGCATTCTAGGGTTAGCAGGTGAGCATTGATCTTCATAGGCTAGAAGAGCGATTTCATCCACTTTATCGAGCCATTCTTTTTCTTTAATTCCATGGCTAGCGAAATTTGGATCAACCCCCACATCACGTAGTAAAGTTGTGACCGCTTTTGCTAATGATTCCACTCCCTCTTGAGGTGTAGAGGCACTTAAACCTAGTAGTTGCGCTATTTCTTGATAGCGTTTATCCGCACAGTAGTGATTATACTTCGGCCAGACGCTTAATTTGGTGGGCACTTGTCCGTTGTAGCGGATGACATGAGGCAATAGAATAGCACAAGCTAAACCATGGGTAGTATGAAATTCGGCACCGATTTTGTGAGCCATACTATGGGTAATTCCTAAGAAAGCATTGGCAAAAGCCATACCCGCAATAGTCGCCGCATTGTGCATTTTTTCTCTAGCTTCTAAATCTTTAGCGCCATTTTTAACAGCACGCGGTAAATATTTGAACACTAGCTGGATAGCTTTTAAACACAAACCATCCGTAAAATCATTAGCCATAATAGAAACGTAGGCTTCAACAGCGTGAGTTAACGTATCTAAACCTGTGACCGCTGTGGCTTCGCGCGGCAAATTAGTGGTAAACTCTGGATCGACAATCGCTACAGTCGGGGTTAACGAATAGTCCGTTAAAGGATATTTTTTATTGTTTGCCCTATCGGAAATTACCGCGAAGGGGGTGACTTCACTGCCCGTACCAGAAGTAGTTGGAATACAAATTAAACGCGATTTTTTTCCTAATTCTGGATATTTGAAAGCTCTTTTGCGAATGTCCATGAATTTTTGTTTTAAATCATCGAAATTGACTTCAGGATATTCATAGAAAATCCACATCCCTTTAGCGGCATCCATCACTGAACCTCCCCCAAGAGCAATGATGGTATCGGGTTCAAATATTTTCATCATTTCTGCGCCCTTTTTAACGGATACGATATCGGGATCAGGTTCCACAGCACTGAAAATTTGCATGATTGGTTTTTCTCTTCTTAGATTGAGTTGTTCTTCTATTTTGCTTAAGAAACCAAGTTCAATCATCGATTTGTCCGTAACGATAAAGGCTTTGTGCATATCTTTGCAATCTTTTAAATATTGGATGGAATTTCTTTCAAAATATATTTTTGCTGGAACTTTAAACCATTGCATAGTATTTCTCCTTTTACCGACTTGTTTAATATTTAATAGGTTAATTGCGCTTATGTTTCCTCCCACGGAATTGCGGCCATATGAACCACATCCTAAAGTAAGAGATGGAAGGAAGGAATTGTAAACATTACCGATGCCTCCAAATGTCGAAGGAGAATTCCAAATGATTCTAATAGCCTTCACTAATTCACCGAAAGCATTAGCCATCGATTGTTCCTTGCAGTGGATAGCGGCGCTGTGCCCCAGACCATCGAGCGCTACAATGTCAGCGGCTTTCTGGAAGCCCTCTTTTTCATCTTTGCTTGAGTAAAAAGCTAAAACTGGTGATAGTTTTTCACGGCTGATGGGCTCTTCTGGACCAACAACTTCACAAAATACACCTAAAATTGATGTATCTTTAGGAACTTCAAATCCCGCTTGTTCTGCGATCCAATGTGGAGATTGACCCGCCACCGCAGAATTGAGTTTACCCTGTTCGGCACCGCTATCGCCATAAGCATATCCAAACATAAAGCGCGATAATTTAATCTTTTCTTCTTTGTTCACAAAATACACTTTAAATCTTTTGAACATCGCAAGAGCTTCTTCCCAAATCTCTTGGTCGATAATAACCGATTGTTCAGAAGAACATACCATACCGTTGTCAAAAGCCTTGCTCAAAACAATGTCATTAACCGCTTGTTCAACATCGCATGATTTATTCATATAAGCAGGGACGTTGCCCGCCCCGACTCCTAAGGCAGGTTTACCGCAGCTGTAAGCTGCTTCCACCATTTTGTTCCCACCCGTTGCCAAAATTGTCGCAACACCTGGATGTTTCATCAAAGCGGTAGTAGCCTCTAAACAAGGATGCTCAATCCATTGAATACAGTTCTTTGGAGCTCCTGCTGCTTCTGCTACTTCTTTCATCAGTAAAGCGGCTTCCCTACTGCTTTGTTGAGCATAAGGATGGAAGGCAAATATAATTGGATTTCTAGTTTTTAAGCAAATTAAACACTTAAAAATGACTGTACTAGTGGGATTAGTGACCGGAGTAATACCGCAGATTACACCAACTGGTTCAGCAATTTCTGTTATGCCAGTTACCGGATCTTCACTAATAATACCTACTGTTTTTAGATTGCGCATGTTGTTCTGCACATACTCGCACGCGAACAAATTTTTAGTGGCTTTGTCTTCAAAAACACCGCGTTTAGTTTCAATAACTGCTGCGCTTGCTAAACTACCGTGATGATCTAATCCAGCAACACAACATTTAGCGACGATGTAATCGATTTGTTTTTGATTAAAATTTTCAAATTCATCGAGAGCTTTTAAGCCTTCAACAACTAGAGCATTAATTTCTTCACTCACTTCTAGTGAAGTTTTCTTTTCTTCTGTCATGAATATCACCTCTATTTATTTCTCTTCTTATTTATCCGATGTGAAAGAATGGCGTAGGAAGCCGCGAAGTCGATATTTTCTACGACAACATCGTCTGGGACATCGACATGAACGGGTACGAAGTTCCAAATAGCTTTCACACCACTATTTACTAATTTGTTGACAACTTCTTGGCTCACTTCTCTCGGAGTGGTAAGAATCGCCGTTTTAATATTTAATTCGTCGACAATTTCATCCAAATTAGATATGCAATAGATAGGTTTATCGCCGACTTTCGAACCTATCAAAGTAGGATCGATATCGAAACCAGCCACGATTTCTAAACCAAAATCTCTAAAACCTTTGAAGGACATGAGAGCCCCACCGAGATGACCAACCCCAACAACAATTGCTTCATTAATGTTGTTATAGCCGAGAAAGGTTTTTAAATATTCGATTAGTTCAACGACATTTCTTTGGCGTCCTGGTCGGGCTTTAGTAGGCGAAACAAGCTGCAAATCTTTGCGGACTTGTTCCTCCGAACAATCCATCATCTGTGCAATTTGCTTTGAGGAGACGGTATAAACTCCACTATTTCTCAAAGATACTAAAAACCTAAGGTAGGTTGGACATCTCTCTAATTGACGAATCGATACTTTTTTCTTTGCCATACTTTTTTCGTAATTTCGGTAATAATTTACCAAATAATTTATAAACCATAAAAGCGTATAAATCAATAATAATTTACCGAAGTATTGATATTGCTGATAATTTTTGTGTTAAAATGCAATTAGGACAGGTAACATGTTATGAAAAAAATCTATTCACCTTTATTTACTCCTTGGAAGATACGTGATCTAGAAATCAAAAATAGAATAGTCATGACTTCCATGGGTGGGACATCAATTTTTGGTTGGATGGAACCCGCTCATTTTGATAAAGAGGCGGCGAAGTTTTTACTAAAAAGAGCACAAAACAACGTCGGTTTAATTCTTCCCGGAATCGCTCCAGTAAAAAATCCCATGATGGGTGGTTGGTTATATTCCAATAAGGGAATGTATAAAAAACTAAAATCCTTCATGGATGAATTTCACAAAACAGGCGCAAAACTGTTTGTGCAACTAACCGCTGGATTTGGTCGCTCGATGGCGATGAATCATCTGATGGTGATGTGCTGCAAAAACAAAGTTCTCGGAGCGTTATTAAAACCAGTCTTTAACATGAACTGGATTAACGCTGCGCCGAGCGTTCTCCCCAATAGATGGGACGAAGAAGTTTTGACTAAAGAAATAACTGAAAAGCAAATTCTCGAGATGATTGATGGTTTTGCAAAGGTCTCTAAACTATGCAAGGACGCCGGTGTCGATGGCATTGAAGTTCATGCGGTTCACGAAGGCTATTTATTGGATCAATTCACTTTGCCTTATTCTAATTTTAGAACAGACAAATGGGGTGGTAATTTTGAAAACCGCTACCGCTTTCCTGTTGAAATTGTTAAGGCCATAAAAAATGTCTGTGGAGAAGATTTCCCCGTCACTTTAAGGTACTCCGTTGTCAGTAAGACTAAAGCCTTTGGTCGCGGTGCGATGCCCAACGAAGAATTTATTGAAATCGGTCGCGCCATGGAAGAAAGCGAAAGAGCGGCAAAATACTTGCAAGACGCTGGTTATGACATGCTCAACTGTGACAATGGCACCTATGATGCCTGGTATTGGGCTCATCCTCCAGGTTACATGCCGCAAAACTGCAACCTCGACGATGTGGCTCACATTAAAAAATTCGTCGATATTCCCGTCGTCTGCGCGGGACGTATGTCCCCAGATGTTGCGGCGAAAGCCATCGCCGAAGGCAAAATTGACGCTATGGGTGTCGCTCGACAATTCCTCGTTGACCCTGAATGGGTTACTAAATTAATGGAAGGAAGAGAAAAGGATATCCAACCCTGTATTCTCTGCCATAACGCTTGTTTCAACATGGCCCATTATAAAGGTGTACCTAACGATCAAACGTTAGAAGACTCCTTACATATGGCTAGATGTGCTTTGAACCCTGAAACGATGCAGAGCAAAAAGTATAAAATTGTCCCCGCTAAAAAGATAAAAAACATCGCAGTAATAGGCGGTGGTATCGGGGGGATGGAAACCGCGATGGTTTTAGCAAAAAGAGGACACACTGTATCCTTATTTGAAAAAAGTGATAAGTTAGGGGGAATTTTTATCGCCGCTTCCACTCCACCATTTAAAGAAAAAGATAGAGAATTAATTGAATGGTATCGACGCGAAATTAAGAAGTATCCGAGTATCAAGATATTCTTAAACACCAATATAGATAGTGAAAAAGCTCTAGCCGAACACGGACAATTTGATGAAGTCGTCGTTGCCACTGGTTCAAAAGCAAAGAGTTTAAAAATCAAAGGCATTGAAAAAACTATCGAAGCCATCGATTATTTAGAAAATAGAGATGTAGATGTGGGTAACAACCCCATCATCATCGGTGGCGGCCTCACGGGTTGTGAAGTAGCATATGATTTATCTCTTAAAGGTAAGAAACCGAGTATTATCGAGATGAAAAATGATTTGATTGCCGCAAGAGGAGTTTGTTTAGCTAACTCTTCTTATCTAAGAGATTACTTCTTGCTACACGAAACGCCCGTCTATCTAGAAACATCAGTTAAAGAGGTTAAGAAAAATGGCGTTATCGCTATTGATAAAGACGACAAAGAATTTCTTGTTAAAGGTAGCAAAGTTATTCTTTCTATCGGTTATGTCCCCACTCCAGTATTCAAAAAACGTAGACGCGTTCACTTAGTTGGTGATTGCAAAGAAGTTGGCAATCTTAGAACGGTCATTTGGAGAGCGTGGGATGTCGCAATGAAATTATAAAATATCAATTTAAACAAAAATAAAAACATCTGTGGACTACCGCTACAGATGTTTTTTTACTTATAAAAAGTTAAGTTCGTTTTGTTTTTTTCTCGCAAATAAGGCTGTCACTGATTCTTTCACATCGGTTTTGCCTTGGATAATCGCGTAGACGGTATCGATAATCGGTAGAGTCAGATTAAATTTCTTTTCGAGTTCAATCGCCGCTTCTAAGGAGTTCAACCCTTCGACGACCATCCCAACTTTTTCGAGTGTTTCCTCTAAAGAATATCCTTGACCTAATAAGTAACCCGCCTTGTGATTTCTCGAATGTGCGCTAGTCGCGGTCACAACGATATCGCCGATTCCCGTTAAACCTGAGAACGTATTGATATTAGCGCCCATCGCTAAACCAATCTTCGTTATTTCTCTTAAACCTCTAGTGATTAAAGCCGCTCTAGCGTTATCGCCATATCCCAAGCCATCGCTCATGCCCACCGCAATGGCGATAATGTTTTTTAAAGCTCCACACAGTTCCACGCCTAAAATATCGTCGTTTGTGTATACGCGGAGGCATTTAGAAGAATAGAAAACATTCTGAATGATTTCTGCATACTTAATATCTTCACAGGCCGAAACAATTAAAGTAGGAAGTCCTATCGCTACTTCTTCCGCATGTGTTGGTCCAGAAAGAGCGACCACGGGTAGGTCTTTATCCTTTAAAACATCGTGAATAATCTCGCTAGTAGTCATTAAAGTTCCTTCTTCGATACCTTTAGATACTGTAACGACAATCTGATTACTAGAAAAGAAAGGGCGAGCTAAAGCCGTGGTCTCACGCACGTAAACAGAAGGAGTTGCAATGACTATGACATCTTTCCCTTTGACACTTTCTTCAATGTCGTTTGAGAAATAGATTTTATCACTGATTTCCACTCCTGGTAAATTCCTATGGGTATGTGTATTAGTTAGGGTTTCTACATCCTCGGGAAATTTTGACCATAAAGTAACATGGTGACCAATGCCTGTTAATAAATTCGCTAACGCAGTACCCCAAGTCCCTGCGCCTAATATTCCAATTTTTTTCATAAATTAAATCTTTCTTTAACCTTATGTATTGTACCAATTATATGCTTAATATTCTAACAATAAATAACTAAATGAAAGTGTGAATTCTTAAACTAAATTCCGGTTTCATTTAAAATCCTGCATTTAGTCTGAGAAATATATAATATGTACCATCCTGTTGGCTAGAAAGGATGGTTTTTATATGTCGCATTTAACAGAACAAAATAGGAAAGATATTTCTTCGACGCTTGCTCACAATAAGAAATGCGTTAAGATAGCAAATGCAATTGGATGCGATCCAACAACAATTGCTAAAGAAATAAAGCTCAATAGAATTATTTCTAAAGAAGCTAGAACAAAAGGCAATAAGATACTTTGCAAGCGACTAGAAAGATTTCCTTATGTGTGTTTAGCTTGTCCACATAAATATACAAGCTGCACTCTGACGCAACTTAAATATGACGCTAGAGTTGCTCAAAAGAAATATGAGTTTAGACTTCATGAAACAAGAAAGGGAATTAATCTTACAAAGGAAGAATACGATTCCCTAAACCACCAACTAAAAGAGGGTTTGCTCAACAAACGTTCGGTATATGAAATAGTTAAGACATCAGAGATTGATATCTCAGTTCCAACCGTCTATCGATATATCTCAGAAAAGAAGATGAATATCACTAAGATGGATCTTCCTTACGCCGTGACTTATAAGAAAAGAAAAAAGATAAATAAAAAATACGACTACCCTAACAACAGAGTTGATAGAAGTAATCGTAGCTATCTCGACTATCTTTCTTATAGGAAGGTTAGACTCAATGAAATGACAGTTCAAATGGATTTTCTCGGGTCTATAAAGTCGGATAGCAAATCTATTTTAACCCTAATCATCCCCGAACTGCATTTTGTATTTCTAGCACCCCAAACTTTAAGGGGGTTTAGGTACCCCTCCAAAGTTAAAGGGGATTTTTTATAAGGCCTCCAAAGTTAAAGGGGGTCTTTTTTTCTTAACTCATGGTTGCCCTTCTTTCTTTCGTAGCT